>CAKUNY010000025.1 GCA_934668605.1 uncultured Oscillospiraceae bacterium
GGTTTCCTTTGGGCAATTTCTTCGCGGCGGCTCGACACCGCGCTTCTTTGCGCAGCTAAGAAGCGTGGGGTCGAATTTACCAGGCTGGCAGGCTTCTGCCAGTCTAAACTGGCGCTTGCCGCCACGGTCGGCAAAAACATAAACGCCACATTGAGGTTTATCAATGAAAACAGTAACAATTTACACCGACGGCGCCTGCTCCGGAAACCCTGGCCCCGGCGGCTGGTGCGCCATCCTCCGCTACGGGGAGATCGAAAAACAGCTCTCCGGCGGTGAGGCGAAGACGACCAATAACCGCATGGAGCTGACGGCCGTCATTGCAGCCTTGCAGGCCTTGAAAGAACCCTGCCGGGTCGAGCTCTACTCCGACTCCAAGTACGTCATTGACGCGCTGGAAAAGGGTTGGGCGCGCGGGTGGCAGAAACGCGGCTGGGTCAAGTCCGACAAAAAACCGGCGCTCAATCCCGACCTCTGGGAAACCCTTCTTTCTCTCTGCGGCACGCACGACGTGCAGTGCCATTGGGTCAAGGGGCACGCGGAGAATGAATACAACAACCGCTGCGATGAGCAGGCTGTTCTGGAGAGCCAGAGGTTCAAATAAGCAAAAAATCCTGTACCAAATCGGTACAGGATTTTTTATGTGTGTCAGTTCCAAAAGTCGGGCATGACCGAGGGGTCGCCGGTATAGCCGCCGTTGTTATCGGAATCGCTGTCGTCGCCGTTATCCGGGTTATAATCCGGGTCGTAGCTCGGATCGTTCGGGTCGGTGGGATCGGGCTCTTCCGGTTCGGGCTCTGTATACGGCGTGACCGAGTAGCAGCGGTCGCGGTGCTTGAACTGGTCGGTATGCAGAAGCTCGGAGCGAATCGTGCTGCCGTCGGCGGCAATGAAGTCGCGGTAGGCGTTGATCGTGTAGCCGGTGTATTCGCTCTCCGTGACGGAGCCGAGCACGTATTTGTTGCCGGATGCGTCAACGGCCAGATCGATTGCTTTTCCGTTTGCATCGACGCCAGCGCCCTTGGCAATCGTAATTTCGGTCTTTTTGCCGTCAATTTCGGCAACCGTCTTCCACGCTGTCGAGCTTGCGTACACGCCGCGAAGCTTGATATGGTCGTAGTCGTGCTCCTGCTTGGTGCCGACGAGCTTGATGTGGACATAACCGCCGGAAACAGATGCGTCCACACGCAGCGGCATTTCGGTCGAGTTCTTGAACTTGAAGTCCAGAGAGCCCCAGTAGATCGTTGCATCCATGCCGGGCTCGACGTAGGTGACCAGATACATGTGCGGCGCGCGCTCTGTGACCTCAAGGTCGGCAAGCAAGGTGCAGGTGTAGATCGTGGATGCGACCTGGCAGATGCCGCCGCCCTCCTGCGCGTCGCTCTTGCCGCCGTCGGTGTAGACGATGGCGGGAAGATAGCCCTTTTCCTTCGTGCGTTCGCCGACGATTTTGTTGAACGAGAATTCATCGCCGGGGTTCAGGATCGTGCCGTCGATCGCCTTGCAGGCAAGCTCGAGGTTTTTCGTTCTCGCGGCAAGGTTGGTATGGGGGCTGTCGTAGGAGGCAAGAACGTCTGCAAAGTATGTCTTTTTGAGCTCCTCGAGCGTCACCTCGGGAACGAGGTCTTCCATCTGGATGGTAATGACCTCACCAGCCTTTGCCATCGCAAGCTGCTGCGTATAATACGGAAGATCGAAGCCGTAGCCATTGACCTCGGGGACGAGCTCCTTCTTTTCTTCATCGTAATACGCGTCCGTCATTTCCTTGCAGTATTTATCGTAATACTGCTGCAAATCGACGCTCTCGCAGGGGACGGTGTCGTAATCGAAATCCAAATCGCTGAAATCGCCCGACGAGAAGCGGGCAATGACCGCATCATAGAGTTTATCGGCATCCAGAGACACGGCAGGAGAACCGGCGGTGATCGTAATTGTTCCGGCCTCCTCGTTGACCTTCACGATGGGGTCAATTTTGTCGGACGCGCACTCGCGCGCGGTCTGGTCGACGAGGGTTCTGATATACTCGGTGTCCAGGTTCAGACTCGAATCGAGATCGACCGAGTATTCGCTCTTCCCGGCGCGCAGATAATGGATAACCGCCGAAACAGGGCCGCCGGAGCGGCCATAGCGCATGGCTTCATCGATTGCCTGATCGGGGTTCAGCGCCACCTGCGTGACCTCCGGGGTCAGGCTCAGCGTCCGGTCGGGCAGAACCACGTTCAGCGTATCGCTCGCGTAGCTCTTCTGCACGGCCTCGGACACGGCGGAAACCGCGGCCTCCCGCTTGAGCCCGCCGACATTGACGCCCGCGACATAGACGTTCGGGTAAATCGCGTCCTGATTCTTGAGCACGAAGCCATACGAACAAACGCCAAGCACAACCACCACGACCAGCGCCAGCGCAATAATGAGCCCTTTCTTTCCGCCGCCGGACGACGTCTTCGGCGCTTTGGGCTGCTTCGCGGGCTTATTCACCTGCTGCTCGGCCATCGACTGCTTCTTCGGCACGCGGCTCTGCTCAAACTTTCCTTTCTTTCTGATAGGAATCCCTCCAATCTTCACCAGCAAAGTCTGCCGGGAATCGGTAAACATCGCGTCATTTTGATATTATGACAACTACCATTATACCGAAGCGGTCTGTTTTTTGCAACGGCAATTCGACCAAGAATGCCATGCAAATTATGAATTTATCCTTAATATTTGCCAGCGTGCATACCGGCTTTCCTCCCTGCTTCCTGGACGAGAAAAAGTCGTCATTTGTTCCGCAGCAGGCAGTACCGGTCGACCAGCAGCTGCGCGAGCTTCAAGGAATCCTCGCCGGACTTGAGCTTTACGGTAATGGCTGGGGTCTTTCCGGCGGCGAAGAACACGCGACCCTTGAAGCTCGGCTCCTCGCAAAGGCTGGAAATGGCGGCAAAATCAAACACACCGAGCTTCACGGTAAGCGCCTGCCCCTTCTGGCTGAGCTCGACAATGCCGCTCGATGCCGCCCGGGCGCGCAGAAGCGCGATGGCGATCAGGTTCATGACGCCCTTCGGGGGGTCTCCATACCGGTCGACGATTTCGTCCAGCAGATCGTCCGCGTCCTCCTGCGTGCGGATGGCCGCCATGCGGCGGTACAAGTCCATGCGCTGCTCGCCGGAGGTGACGTAGGTCTTTGTGATGTTTGCCGTCACGTCAAGGTCCGCCGTGCATTCCGGCTCCTTGAGAGACGCTTCGCCGCGCTCCTCTAAAACCGCGTCTTCGAGCAGTTTCAGGTACATATCGTAGCCGACAGACAGCATGTGCCCCGACTGCTCGGAGCCCAATAGATCGCCCGCGCCGCGAATTTCCAGATCGCGCATCGCAATCTTGAAGCCCGAGCCAAACTCCGCGTATTCGCGAATGGCCTCCAAGCGCTTTTCTGCGATTTCGGACAGAACCTTTCCGCGGCGGAAGGTCAGATAAGCGTAGGCGTGCCGGGACGATCTTCCGACGCGGCCTCTGAGCTGATGCAGCTGGGCAAGGCCGAGCTTGTCGGCGTCTTCGATGATGAGGGTGTTGACATTCGGAATATCGATGCCGGTTTCGATGATCGTTGTACAGACCAGAATCTGAATCTGCCCGTCGGACATCGCCTGCATCACGTCCGAGAGCTGCTCCTGGTTCATCTTTCCGTGCGCAACCGCAATTTCAACGTCACCCAGGCGCTCTTTGAGCTTCGCGGCGCATTCGTCGATGGATTCGACCCGGTTGTGAAGATAATAGACCTGCCCGCCGCGCGCTAGTTCCCGGCGGATCGCTTCGTCCAAGATCCGGTCGCTGTGCTCCAAAACGAAGGTCTGTACCGGATAGCGGTCGTGCGGCGGCTGCTCGATGGTCGACATGTCGCGAAGCCCGGAGAGCGCCATGTTGAGCGTTCTCGGAATCGGCGTTGCCGACAGGGTCAGCACGTCGACCCCGCGCGAAATTTCCTTTAGCCGCTCCTTGTGGCTCACGCCGAAGCGCTGCTCCTCGTCGACGATCAAGAGGCCTAAATCCTTGAAGCGGACGTTTTTTTGCAGCAGCTTGTGCGTGCCGATGATCAGGTCGATTTTGCCGGTCTCGAGCTCCTGAAGCGTCTTTTTCATCTGCGTCGCCGTGCGGAAGCGGGATAGCACGTCGATCGTCACCGGGAACGAGCCGAAGCGCTTGAGCGCCGTTAAATAATGCTGCTGCGCAAGAACCGTTGTGGGAACCAGAATGGCGGCCTGCTTGCCGTCTAAAATGCACTTCATGACGGCGCGGAGCGCGACCTCCGTTTTGCCGAAGCCGACGTCTCCGCAGAGCAGCCGCTCCATCGGCGCGGGGGACTCCATGTCGTGCTTGATCTCCGCGATGGCACGCAGCTGATCGTCCGTTTCGGCGTACTCGAAGCTCTCTTCAAACTCCTTCTGCCAGGGGCTGTCCGCCGCAAACGCGAAGCCGGGTCTGCGTTTTCTTTCGGCATAGAGCTGGATGAGCCCAGCGGCTAAATCCTTCGCCGCCGCCTTGGCCTTTGCCTTGGCCTTCTGCCACTGGTCGCCGCCGAGCTTGTTGAGCCGCACGGTCTGATTCTCCCCGCCGGAGCCGATATACTTGCTGACGAGGTCTAACTGCGTTGCGGGAACATACAGGGTATCTGTGCCCTGATAGGCGATTTTTACATAGTCCTTGACGGCGCCGCCGACCTTCATCTGCTCCATGCCGACGTAGCGGCCGATGCCGTGGTGCTCGTGGACGACGAGGTCGCCCGGCGTGAGGTCGGTGAAGGACTCGAGCTTTTTGCGGTTCGAGGGCGCTTTTTTGGGCGTTACTTTGCGCTCGGTTTTTTTGACGAGCAGCTGCCCCTCTGTTAAGATGGCAAAATGCAGGTCGGGATATTCAAGACCTGCCGGAAGAGAGCCGTCTGTGAGGAAAATCTGCCCTGCCTGCGGCAGATGCACCGCCGGGAAGGCAAGAAGCGCGTTGACGCCCTCTTTTCCGAGCATCTCCTTGAGAATTTCACCGCGCCGTTTGCCGCCGCAGAGGACGAGACAGCCGTAGTCGTTTTTCACATAGCTTTTAAGATCATTGACGGCGGTTTCCAGACTTCCGCCGTAGCCTGGGAGCTGCCGTGCCGTGACGGAAAGCAGCTGCTTTGGGGGTAAACTCTCGGGAAAGCGCGCAGACAGGAAGCTGTTAAAATAGACGGCCGGGTGACCCTTCATTTTTGCGGCGAGGTCTTCAAACGACAGATAAAATTCGCACAGCTCGCCCGCCAATCTGCCGGACTCCAAAAACGCGTCGAGCCCGAGGCCGAATTCTTCCTCCTGCGCCTTGGCCGCGCGCGCGAGCGCCCCGTGGTCGCAGAAGTAGACGGCAGTTTCACTCGGAAGATAGTCCGCCGCGCAGGAAAATTCCGGGTAAATGAGCGCCATGTACCGGTCAGCCGACGGGAAGCTCACGCCGCTTTGCAGGGCTTCGATATCGCGCGTGAGCGTGGTAATGAGGTTCTCATGCGGAGTTTTGCGCCGCCGCTGCCGCGCAATGATGCTCTCTAAGTCCCGGCAGAGGCCGGAAATGCCATCCGGGTGCAGCTGCGGCAGGCTCTCGGCCACGGGAAGCAGCAGCGCTTCTTCGGTGTTTTCCGTTCGGCGCTGCGTCGTGGGGTCAAAAAAGCCCATCGCATCTAATTCGTCTCCGAAAAATTCGCAGCGTACGGGCTGCTTTTCACCGGGAGAGTAGACATCCAGAATGCCGCCGCGCAGGGCGAACTGTCCCGCGCCCTCGACAAGGGACGTTCTTGCGTAGCCAGCCTGCGTGAGCTTTTCGGAAAGATCCTCCGGAGAAAAGCTCGCGCCCACGCGAAGGCGGATACTGGCCGAAAACAGCACCTCGCGCGGCATCGTCCGAAGAGCTAAGGCCTGCGCGCTGGAAATGAGAAGCGGCAGCTTTCCGGAGGCCAGATCGTAAAGAAGCTTCAGCCGCTTCTGCTCCCACTGCCGCGAGACGCCGGAGGCCTCCACAAAGGTCAGCTCGCGTTCCGGAAGGATCGGGATCGGAACGCCCAGAAAGCTTTCAAGCTCTTCTTGTAAGCGCGAGGCGGCCATCTCGTCCTGCGTGATCATCACCGAGGGACGGGCGCAGGAGGCGTGCAGCGCGGCGAGGAAATGACTGCGTGTGATCTGGCTGAGCCCCGAAATCGCCGCGACGCTGCCGCGCGAAATGGAATCCTGCAACTGATGAAATTCCGGGCTCTTGTCCAGAGCCTGCAACAAAATGTTCAGAGAAACCGCCTCCTACGTCCTAAAATCTGGAAATCACGTCCGCGACAGATCGCCCGCATGGCAAAAACCATGAGGGTATTGCGCGAAGCCTGTAGAAAAATCTGAGAATATGAAAAACCAGCCGCGCCCAGGGTCGGACGCAGCGGGCTTATTTACCATTGTATGCGCTTGCGGCCTTTTCCGTGCCGTTTTCTGCGATGCACAGTGCCGCCTCCGCTGCGTGGTGAAGAGCAAGCTGGAACGCTTCCTGCTCTTCCTTGGGAATGCTGGAGAGCACCCAGTCTGCAAGGTCATAGTCCGGGTGCGGCTTATCGCCGACGCCGACCTTCACGCGCGGAAACTGATCGGTGCCCAGGCTCGAAATGATGGATTTGATGCCGTTATGGCCGCCTGCAGAGCCGCTTTTGCGCACGCGGATGCGCCCGACGGGAAGGCTGATGTCGTCGAAGATCACGATGATCCGCTCGGGCGGGATTTTATAAAAATGCGCGCAGGGCTCGACCGATAGCCCGGAGGCGTTCATATACGTCTGGGGCTTGAGAAGGATGAGGCGCTTGCCCTTGTAATCACAAACGCCGGTCTCACCTTTGAATTTCGGCTTGTTGACGCGCACGCCGAGCGCTTTGGAAAGCTGGTCGAGCGCGAGAAAGCCGGTATTGTGCCGGGTCTTTTCATACTCCCGGCCGGGGTTGCCGAGGCCGACAATGAGCCATGCCTCGGCAGCGTTGGACGAAAAAAGCATATCAGAACAGAACGGACATCGACGTCTCTTCGTAGATTCTCTGGATGGCGTCGGCAAAGACGGGCGCGACGTCGATGTAGCGGATCTTCTTGGGTGCGTTTTCGGGTGCGGGGATGGTGTTGAGCAGCGCCAGCTCCTTGATGCAGCTGTTTTCAATCCGCTCGAGCGCCGGGCCGGACAGAACGCCGTGCGTTGCGCAGGCATAGACCTCCGTTGCGCCACCGATTTCGACGATCGCCTTCGCCGCGTTGCAAAGAGAGCCCGCCGTGTCGACCATATCATCGTAAAGCAGGCAGCGCTTGCCCTTGACGTCGCCGATGACGTTCATGACCTCGCACTGGTTGGCGCGCTCACGGCGCTTATCGACGATGGCAAGACCCATGCCCATCTTGTTGGCGAACGCGCGGCTTCTGGCAACGGAGCCGACGTCGGGGGAGACAACGACCATATCCTCGACGTTTTCGAACTTATCGAGGAAGTACTTAACGAACACGGCGGTTGCGTGCAGGTTATCCACAGGGATATCAAAGAAGCCCTGAATCTGCGAGGCGTGCAGATCCATCGTGAGCACGCGGTCAGCGCCCGCTGCTTCGATCATGTTGGCGACGAGCTTTGCGGAGATGGGGTCGCGGCTCTTGGCCTTGCGATCCTGACGGGCATAGCCGAAGTACGGCATGACGGCGGTGATGCGGCCGGCGGATGCGCGGTGGCATGCGTCGATCATGACGAGCAGCTCCATGAGGTTGTCGTTGACGGGTTTGCAGGTGGACTGGACGATGAACACGTCGCTTCCGCGCACTGTCTCGTTGATGCTGACGGAAACCTCGCCGTCGGCGAACTTGGTGACCGCGCAGTCGCCCATCGGCAGCCACAGCTTGCGGCACACGCCCTCGGCGAACGGACGGTTTGCGTTGGCGCAGAAGACCTTGACGTTTTTACCGTGCGAAATCATATGAAATTACCCCCATAATTTTTGAATTCCGTTTTGTTCTTTCTTCTGACTGATTATTTATTCAACAGCAAAGGCTGCATGAATACTGGTTATTTTTCCTTGAGCTTGTGCTTGCTCGCCCAATCCTTCTTGTTCTGCTGGCGGGCTCTGGCAATGGAAAGCGCCATTGCGGGAATGTCGTCCGTGATGGTCGAGCCTGCGGCAATGTATGCGCCTTCTCCGACGCGGACGGGCGCGATGAGATTCGTGTTGCAGCCAATGAAGGCGCTGTCTTCAATGACGGTGCGGTATTTTTTCGCGCGGTCGTAGTTGACCGTGACGGTGCCGCAGCCGAAGTTGACGTTTTTGCCGACGTCACTGTCTCCCACATAGGTCAGATGCGAGATCTTTGTACCGTCGCTGACGTTGGAGTTTTTGATCTCCACGAAGTCTCCCACGCGGACGCAGTTTCCGACGTTGGAGCCCGGGCGGATATAGGCAAAGGGGCCTACATGCGTGTCGTAGCCGACAGACGAGTTATAGATCTGCGAGGCGTTGACCTTTGTGCCGTCTCCGATGCGTGCGTTCTCCAGATAGCTGTTGGGGCCGATGATGCAGTTTTTGCCGATCGAGGTCTGCCCGCGCAGGATCGTTCCGGGAAGAAGCGCCGTCCCCGCGCCGACATTGGCCGCCGGGTCGACATAGGTCGTATTGTAGTCCCAGATCTCGACGCCCTGCCGGGAGAGCTCATAGAGCTTTGCGCGGGACAAAACCGGCTGCCAGCTCGTCATTTCCTGCAAATCTGCAACGCCGTATACGCCGTCGCGGTCGGTATACGGAACGCCGTGATCCTTCAAAAACGCTGTGAAAATGAACTTTTCATCGAGCGCCGCCATCAGAGCGGCCTTCGAAACAGAGGTCACGGGGCTGGCGATGGGCGCGGAATCGAACTGGTCTTCCTCCGCCGCGAAGGGGAGAATGACCGCGGGGCCGGTGACGACGATGATATCCTCTTCCGCTTCATCGGCTGTGGATAAAAACACGTGCAGCTGGTCGCTTGTTGCGTCGACAGACGGGCAGCTGAACTCCACATCGTCCGGGAAGCATGCGCGCGCTTCGCGCTTAAACCGCTCATGGCAGACCAAAAAGAACCGCCCAACGCCGCCGGCAATCAAAGAGGACGCCAGCCAGGATAGCAAAGGCGTACCCATGATATTTTGCAGCATCATTGGGCGGGAAAAACCGGTTTTGGGCGTATCATCAGGAATAAAGATTACTGCGGACAGTCCAGCCAAAGCACTCACACATCCTTCCATCCACTCGGAGCATGTCGCATGCACCAGCCGCATGTGCCGATCATACGCATCAGCATTATAGCAGATAAAAACGCTTTTGTATAGGAATTTCCCCGGAAATTTCGGAAAAAATAAAGCTGCCGCGCAATTTTCCAGTTTTTCATAAATCCAGCCCTAAAACCCGCCGGGAAAGCGGGTCAATCATTGCGAAACGGAAAATAATATGATATACTAATCAGACAATTGCGGAAAAAGAGGAAAAATTATGCTCGAACTGAAAAATTTAAGCTTCTCAGCGTCCGCTGAAAACGGAACGGTGGGCATTCTCAAGCATATCGATTTAACCGTTGACGACGGGAAATTCATCGTCATTACGGGGCCGAACGGCGGCGGCAAGACAACGCTTGCCAAAACCATTATGGGTCTTGTTACCCCGACGGAGGGGAAAATTTTCTGGAACGGCGAGGACGTGACGGAGCTTTCCATTACCGAGCGCGCCAAGCGCGGCATTTCCTACGGCTTTCAGCAGCCGCCGAGATTCAAGGGCATCCGCGTTTCAGACCTTCTGAATGTCGCGGCGGGCAAAACGCTGGGGCACGACGAGGCATGTTCGTATCTGACGAAGGTCGGCCTGTGCGCGCGTGACTATCTAAACCGCGATGTGGACACCAGTCTCTCCGGCGGCGAGGTCAAGCGCATTGAGATCGCGACGATCCTTGCCAAAAACGCGAGCCTGATGCTCTTCGACGAGCCCGAGGCCGGCATTGACCTCTGGTCGTTTGCCAGACTTACCGAGACGTTCCAGCGGCTTCACGACGAAGGCGGCAGAACGATTATTATCATCTCCCATCAGGAGCGCATCATCCGTCTTGCCGACGAGATCATCCTCATTTCCGGCGGCCAGGTCACCGGACGCGGCACGGCAGAGGAAATTTACCCGCAGATCCTGGCCGATACGGTCACGGGCTGCAACATGCTGGAGGTGGACGGCACATGCTGAACGACGTACAGAAGCACATTTTACAGATCGTCGCCGATATGGCGGGCGGAGAAGCGCCCGGCGCGGTCAACATCCGTTCCGACGGCCAGAAGGCCTACCGGCACAACACGGACAATATCGAGATCGTCTCGAAGACCGACAAAGACGGCATTGACATCAAGATCAAGCCCTTCACGAAGCACGAGGATGTGCACATCCCGGTCGTGCTCACAAAGTCCGGCTTCCACGATATGGTTTACAACGACTTCTTTGTCGGCGAGGGCTCCGAGGTGACGATCGTCGCGGGCTGCGGCATTCACAACTGCGGCGACTGCGACTCCCAGCACGACGGCATCCACACGTTCTATGTGGAAAAAAACGCGAAGGTGACCTACATTGAAAAGCACTATGGCGAGGGAGAGGGCACGGGCAAGCGTATCTTGAACCCGCAGACGATCGTCTACCTTGCTGAGGGCGCGCAGATCACGATGCTGACCTCGCAGATCGCGGGCGTGGACGACACGAAGCGGTATACGAAGGTCGTCTGCGAGGGCGCAAACTCCGAGGTCATGATCACGGAAAAGCTTCTGACGCATGCCGATCAGCACGCGATCAGCGAGATGGATGTGATTTTGAACGGCGAAGGCTCGCGCACAAGAGTCATTTCGCGCTCGGTCGCGAAGGAAGCGTCGACACAGGTCTTCTATCCCAGAGTGCAGGGAAACGCCCCGTGCTTCGGGCATGTGTCGTGCGACGCGATCATCATGGGCACGGCGAAGGTGCGCGCGATTCCGGAGATTTCGTGCAACCACGTCGACGCGGGACTCATCCATGAGGCCGCCATCGGCCGCATCGCGGGAGAGCAGCTTTTAAAGCTCGAAACCCTCGGCCTTACCCCCGAGGAGGCGGAGGAAAAAATCCTCGAGGGCTTCCTCCGGTAAAAACCAAAGCAAACGAAAAGCGATACTTGATGCGTTCAGGTATCGCTTTTTATGGAGTAAGCATGCGTAAAACAAACTTTCAATCGATCAAACCCCAATTGCGGGAGGTCTGGCGGCTGAGCCTGCCTGCGATCCTCACGCAGATCACGACGATCGCCATGCAGTACATTGACTCGGCGATGGTCGGAAGACTCGGGGCGAACGCTTCGGCGGCCATTGGGCTGGTCGCGTCGAGCACGTGGCTGATGAACGGCGTGTGCTACGCGCTGGCGGCGGGCTTTTCCGTGCAGGTGGCGCACCGGATCGGCGCCGGAAATGAAAAGGAAGCCAGAAACGTCGTCCGGCATGGTCTGATTTCTGCTTTGATCGTCTCGGGGCTTCTGTGCCTCATCGGCGTGGCAATTCACATGCATCTTCCCGTCTGGCTCAAAGGGGACGCGGAAATTACATTCGACGCGGGGCGCTATTTTCTGACGTTTGCGTGGATGCTGCCGTTTACACAGGTTTGCTCTCTGACCGCGTCTTTTTTGCAGTGCGCGGGCGACATGCTCACGCCGAGCATTTTAAACGCTGTCATGTGCGTGCTGGACGTCTGCTTTAACGCGCTGCTGATTCCAAGGCTCGGCGTCTTTGGCGCGGGACTCGGAACGACGCTTGCCTGCGCGGTGGTGAGCGTTGGGATGCTCTGGCTTTGCTGCGGGAAAAATCAGCAGCTTCGCCTGCGCCGGGAGGAGCAGCGGCTCGATACCGGGATATTGAAAACGGCGCTCAAAATCGGAACGCCCGTTGCCGTGCAGGAGGTTGCGATGTGTCTCGCGCAGGTCGTCTCAACGGCGATCATTGCGCCGCTCGGCGCGGTATCTGTCGCGGCGAACGCCTTTGCCGTCACGGCGGAGAGCATCTGCTACATGCCGGGCTACGGCATTGCGAACGCGGCCGCGGCGCTTGTTGGCCGTTCGGTCGGAGCGGGGGATATGGAAAAGGCCAAGCGCTGCGGCAATATCTGCATTGGGCTTGGCGCGTTTCTGATGACCTGTACGGGCGCGGTCATGATGCTGATTTGTCCGTTGGTCTTCGGGCTTCTGACGCCGGTTCCGGAGGTGCAGGCTCTGGCCGCAAAGGTGCTTCGCATCGAGCTTCTGGCGGAGCCGCTGTTCGGCGTGTCGATCGTCGCGGCGGGCGCGCTGCGGGGGGCTGGCGATACGCTGGTGCCGAGCCTTCTGAATCTGGGGAGCATCTGGCTTGTGCGCGTGGGAAGCGCGCTGGTGCTTGTGCGAAGGTTCGGGCTCACCGGCATGTGGATCGCGATGGCCGTTGAACTCTGTATCCGGGGACTGCTGCTGCTTTACCGGCAGAGGACAAGCAAATATTACAAAGAGAGCGCAAAAAGGCCGTGATCAAAAGATCACGGCCTTTTTCGGTATATCCCGATTTTTGTGGTCTTCCCGGGCGTCTGCCTTCCCGGGTTTTCTGAAACCTTCCGGTATACGTGGGATCGATATCCACATCGATTTTCCTTCTTACACGTAGGGGGCGATGCCCACATCGCCCCAAGGGAAGCTGTGGATTCGCCGGGGATTTCCGTAAAAGGCAGATTATTTTGCCGGGGCGATGTGGGCATCGCCCCCTACGAAATGGACGCAGAGCGGTACGAATTTCAGGACTTCTTCATATTCAGGACATCCACGAGCGTGAAGCCGGAGAGGTAGGTTCGGACGGTTTCATCTAGACCCTGCCAGAGGGGGTAGGTGCTGCATGCGCCGGCGTTTTCGCAGTTCTGTCCGGCTTCCAGGCAGGCGACCGGCGCGAGCGTGCCTTCGGTGAGGCAGAGGATGTCATAGACCGAGTAGTCCTCCGGCGCTTTGGCCAGACGATAGCCGCCGCCCTTGCCGCGCAGCGCGTCGAGCATGCCGGCCTTACTCAGAACGGAGAGAATGCTCTCGAGATATTTTTCGGAAATTTTCTGCCGCGCGGCGATTTCGGACAGCGGAATGTAGCCGCTTTGCATGTGTCCGGCGAGATCGAGCATCACGCGCAGCGCGTAGCGCCCTTTGGTGGAAATCATCATGGTTCGTTCCTCCTGCTTTTAACCTACTATACTACTGGTTTATTGGTTTATCAAGTCGAAAGCGAGAATTTACTTTTATTTTCCGCTGTGATAGAATAAAAACGGTTGATCGAAGCACGGGAGATGTGACATGACAAAGGATATGACGCGGGGGACGCCGTGGAAGCTGATTGTGCAGTTTGCGCTGCCGATCATGGCGGGAAACCTCTTGCAGCAGCTTTATAATACGGCGGACACCATCATTGTCGGCAATTTTAACGGCCAGCAGGCGCTCTCGGCGGTCGGCTCGTGCGCGTCGCTGACGGCGCTTTTTACGGCGCTGGCCATCGGCTTTTCCATCGGCGCGGGTGTGCTCGTGTCGCAGTATTTCGGCGCGAACCGGTTGGAGGAATTGCGGCGGTATGCGGCGTCTTCCATCGTTCTGATGCTGGAGCTGGGGCTTTTGATGTCGGTGACCGGCTTTTGCAGCGCGGGGCTGCTGCTGTCGCGGTTTTTGGGCACGCCGCAGGCGCTTTTGCCGCAGGCGAGGCTGTATTTCAGGATCTACGCGGCGGGGCTCGTGTTCCAGTTCGGGTACAATATCGCGGCGGCTGTCTTACGCGCGCTGGGAGACAGCAGGGCGACCTTATATTTTCTGCTCGTCTCGTCGGTTCTCAATGTGGCGCTCGACCTTCTTTTCGTGGCGGGGTTCCACATGGGCGTGGCCGGGGCGGCAATCGCGACGGTCATTTCGCAGATCGTCTCATGCGTCGTGGGCTTCTGGTACATGCGCAGGCGGTATGAACTGCTGCGCTTTTCGGCGCGGGAGCTGAGGCTGGACTGGCAGGCTGCCGGGCGCGTGCTGAAAATCGGCGCGCCGATGGCGATCCAGCAGTCGATCGTATCGTGCGGGTTTTTGTTTTTGCAGAAGCTCGTGAACCTGTTTGGCGAGAGCATGATCGCGTCTTATACGGTGGCAAGCCGGATGGAAAATATTCTGATGATCCCGATCATCGGCATTCAGAACACGATGGCGACCTTCGCGGGGCAGAACATGGGCGCGCGGCAGCCGGAGCGCGTGTCAAAGGGACTGGGACAGGGCGTGCTTGTCTCGCTTCTTATGACGGCGGGGCTCTGTTTGTGTCAGCTTTTTGGCATGGAGCTGATCATAAGGGCATTTAAATTAGACGCGGCCGCGGCGGAAATTTGCAGGCTGCACCTGTTTGCTTCGGTCGTTTCCGAGCCGATTTTCGCGGTTTATTTCCCGGCGAACGGGATGTTCCAGGGCGTGGGCGAGGGATTCCACGCGACATTTTACGCGCTCATGGCGCTGGGGCTGCGCGTTGTGTTCGCCTACAGCCTGTACAGAACGGCGGTTTTCGGCTATACGGCCATCTGGTGGAGCCAGGCGATGGCGTGGACGCTGACGCTCATCACCTGCTACGCGCACTTCTTCCGCGGCAGGTGGAAGGAAAAATCTCTGGTTGCCTGAGTGATTTCGGAGGTATTTATGCAGTATAAATTTTTTGCGCTCATCTCGCGCATGCGCTACATTGCCCGGTGGGGGCTGATGCGCAACACGTTTCAGGAGAACATTCAGGAGCACAGCCACATGGTGGCCGTTCTGGCGCACGCGCTGGCGCTCATTGAGCGGGACATTCTCGGAGGCTCTGCTGACCCTGACCGGTGCGCGGCGGCGGCGCTTTTCCATGATGCGTCCGAAATTCTGACGGGCGATCTGCCGACGCCCATCAAGTATTATAATCCGGAGATCAAAAAGGCGTATAAGAGGATCGAGGCCGTGAGCTGCGAGAAGCTGCTGGCGCTTTTGCCGGAAGAGCTTCGGCCGAGCTATGCGCCGCTGCTGCTGGAATCGGACGAAGAGGTGGCCGTGATCGTGAAGGCGGCGGATAAATTGTCGGCGTATTTAAAATGCGTTGAGGAGCTAAAGGCCGGGAACGCGGAGTTTACGCAGGCGGAAAAGCAGACATACAAGGCGCTTGTGGATATGCAGCTTCCGTGCCTTGATTACTTCATGGAACATTTTCTGGAGAGCTTCCGGCTGACCCTGGATGAGCTGGAGTGACGGGCGTTTTGTAAAAAACGTGCAATTGAGCCAAAATTGCAGGCAAAAATATGACAAAACTCACACTTGCCTTTCTGGGGAGCAGCCGGTATAATGGCTGACGGTAAAAGTACGGAAGGAAGTGCATGGCGATGAAACAGACGATCTGTCAGAAAATCATCCTCGGCGCTCCCGTTTTTGTTTCGGGCGGCAGTGTTTTCAAAACGCCGGATTGGTGTTTTTCCAAGATACAGGAATTGTGATTGGTGTTTCCATTCACAGTTCCTTTTTTTTGGGCTTGTGAGCGCGGCAGTCTGAAGCGTGGAAATGAGGAAGGAGATTACAATGGGTAAAAAGAAGATTCCCGAAGAAGGCATCTATGATGCAAGAGAGCTCGGTGCGGGCAGAATGTTCGTGCTCGGCTTCCAGCACATGTTCGCAATGTTCGGCGCGACGGTTCTGGTTCCGATCCTGACCGGCCTTGATGTGTCGACGACGCTGCTGTTCGCAGGTCTGGGCACGCTGCTGTTCCACCTGATCACGGGCGGCATTGTCCCGGCGTTCCTCGGCTCGTCCTTCGCGTTCCTCGGCGGCTACGCGACGATCGCTCCGATGATCGACGGCCAGCCGAACCACGAAATGCTCCCCTACGCCTGCTTCGGCGTTGCGTGCGCGGGTCTTGTGTATGTGATTCTCGCGGCGCTGTTCAAGTCCTTCGGCGCAAAGAAGGTCATGCGCTTCTTCCCGCCGATCGTCACCGGCCCCATCATCATCGCCATCGGCCTGAACCTCTCGTCCTCCGCCATCAACAACTGCGCGCAGAACTGGTGGATCGCGATGGTCGCCATTGTCATCATCATTGCCGCCAACATCTGGGGCAAGGGCATGATCAAGATCATCCCGATCCTGCTCGGCGTCATCGGCTCCTACGTCATCGCGGTGATTGCAGACCCTGCTGTCCGCGAGAATCTGGTTCAGAATGTGTCCAACGCCAAGTGGTTCGCGCTTCCGATCTACAAGGATGAGACGGTCTTCGGCCTGTTCATGAACGGCAACGTCGACTCCCACCTGCTTCTGACCTCGGTCATTACGATCGTCCCCCTGAGCCTTGCTACGATGGTCGAGCACATCGGCGATATTTCCGCGATTTCCTCCACCTGCAACCGCAACTACATTGAAAACCCGGGTCTGCACAGAACCCTGATGGGTGACGGCCTGGCAACGACTCTTGCGGCGCTCTTCGGCGCGCCCGCCAACACCACCTACGGCGAAAACACCGGCGTTCTCGCACTCAGCAAGATCTACGACCCGCGCGTGATCCGCATTGCGGCGATTCTGGCCATGTGCTTCTCCTTCAGCCCGAAGTTCGCGGCCATCATCTCCTCCATGCCCGGCGGCACCATCGGCGGCGTCAGCCTCGTGCTCTACGGCATGATTTCCGCAGTCGGCGTGAGAAACGTTGTGGAAAACAAGGTTGACTTCACGAAGTCCAGAAACGTCCTTGTCGCGGCCTTGATCCTGGTGCTCTCGATCGGCATCAGCTACTCCTCCGC
>CAKUNY010000026.1 GCA_934668605.1 uncultured Oscillospiraceae bacterium
CGGCTCGAGCCCGGAGCAACTTCGGCCTGCTGATGTGCCGCTACTACTTCCTGCGTCCATTCTGTTTTCCCCCTTTTAAAATCAAATATGTTGTGGGTCTGCATCAAGACCCAACATATATATTATGAAACTTATTGACGTTTGTCAATCGTGAATGCAGGAAAAAAGTATAAAAATCGCAGAACGGAAATACCAGTTGGCTTTCCGTACGGAGTATGCTAAAATAAAGAAAAACAAAGAGAAACGGACGGGGGAAGTATGGCAACGGAAAAGCTCTTTTATGAGAATGTATACTGCAGGACGTTTGAGGCGACCGTTCTGTCCTGCGCGGCGGGGAAGCACGGGTTTGGCGTCGTGCTCGACAAGACGGCCTTTTATCCCGAGGGCGGCGGCCAGCCGGGGGACACCGGGTTTTTATCCGGCGTCTGCGTGACGGATACGCACGAGCAAGGCGGCGAAATTATCCACTACTGCGAAAAGCCGCTGGACGTGGGAAGCACGGTCGAAGGCAGGATCGACTGGGCGCGCAGGCTCAGCCTCATGCAGCTGCACTCCGGCGAGCACATTCTCTCCGGCATTGTCCACAGGCGGTTCGGCTACGACAACGTGGGCTTCCACATGGGAGCCGACATGGTGACGATCGATTTTTCCGGGATGCTCTCGGAGGAGGATTTAAGGAGCGTCGAGCGCGAGGCGAACGAGATCGTCTGGGAAAACCGCGAGATTCAAATTACATTCCCCTCCGCCGGAGAGCTCGCGCAGATCCCGTACCGGAGCAAGAAGGCGCTCACGGGAGACGTTCGGATCGTGACGATCGAAAACGCCGATATCTGCGCCTGCTGCGGCACGCACGTGACAAGGACGGGAGAGATCGGCCTCATTAAAATTTTCTCCTGCGTGAAGTTCCACGAGGGCGTGCGGTTAGAGATTCTCTGCGGCATGCGCGCGTATGACTATGTGAACCGCCTCATCGAGCAGAACCGGAAAAATTCCGCCCTTCTTTCTGCAAAGCCCACTGAGACGAACGCGGCGGCGGCCAAAATGGCCGAGGAGCTGGCCGGCGCAAAATACCGCGCGGGGCAGCTGGAGAACGAACTGTTCGCTCTGAAAGCGAAAACCTACGCGGGCGCGCAGGACGTGCTGCTTTTTGAGCCCGCCTCGAGCCCCGACGCGGTGCGAAGGTTCGCGGACGCGGTTCTGGCAGATTGCACAGGCAGGATCGCGATCTTCGCGGGAGACGACGGGCAGGGATATAAATACGCGCTGTGCCAGAAGGACGGCGACCTTCGGGAAACGGTCAAGGCGCTCAATGCCTCGTGCAATGGACGCGGCGGCGGCAAGCCGTTTTTCGCGCAGGGCTCGGTGCAAGCGATGCGTGAGCAGATCGAGGCGTTTTTTGCCGCGCGGGAATGGACAACATAAAGGAGAGATAGCATGCTACAGGATATTGCGCCGCACATTTACCGAAACCAGATGTCGTGGAAGGCACCGGACGCGGATGATTTTGTGCTCTGCTACCGCGGAAGAACACTCTACTGCAAGGTGGAAGACCGGAACCTCATTTTGCCGCGCGTGAAGGATGTTCCGACCGACGCGCTGCAATACGCATTTTCGATCGACGAGCGGGCGGACTATCTGCTCTCGGACGCGGAATTTGAAGAAACCGACGGATTTTCCTATTTGGATACCGGAAAGCTTCGCAGCTTGGCTCTTGGACCCGCGCTCATGGCGGCGGCAGCGGGGGAGAGCCTGTATCGCTGGTACGGCAGCCAACGCTTCTGCGGCCGGTGCGGAAAGCCGATGGAAAAGAGCAGGATCGAGCGGGCGATGGTCTGCCCGAATTGCGGAAATACGGTGTACCCCAAAATCTGTCCGGCAGTCATTGTCGCGATTCACGACGGCGACCGGCTGGTTCTTACGCGCTACAAGGATCGCCCCTTCAAAAACTACGCGCTCGTCGCGGGCTTCAATGAGATCGGAGAGTCGATCGAAGAAACGGTGCACCGCGAGGTGCTGGAGGAGACGGGGCTTCGCGTGAAGAATCTGCGGTTTTATAAGTCGCAGCCGTGGGTCTTTACGGACACACTGCTCTTTGGCTTCTTCGCCGAGCTCGACGGCAGCGATGAAATTTCCGTCGAGGAGGACGAGCTGGCAGAGGCCGGATGGTTCCACCGCAGCGAAATACCGGAGGATCAGAACCACATCAGCCTGACGGGCGAAATGATGGAGCTGTTCCGGAAAGGACTGGCATAAATGAACGTAGAAGAACGCAAGGCAAAGGAGCTTGAACAGGCGGACGAGGCAGAGCGGCAGAAGCAGCGCCAGATCGCAGAGCGCAGAAGAGTCATCCGGCTGCTCGCGGGCGGGTATCTGGTGTATCTGGCGTATCAGCTGATCTCCGACGCGTTGGGGAAAAGCGGCTGGCCGGCGGAGAAAATCATCTGCCTGATTGCGGGCGCTGCGTTTGGCGTGATCGGCGCCGCATTTCTGATTTTGAACCTGAAGGCGCAGACGAGCCGAACCAATGAGCCGGAAAAGCCGGACGAAAGCGAAAAAGGAGAAAGCGAGCAATGAGCAATTCCATGAACGACATGATGAATCTGATTTCTGTCCTGTGCGGCGGATACTGCCTGTACACGTGGTTCCGGCTGGTGCGGGAAAAGCGGCTGTTTGACAACGGCATCCTGATGCCCAAGGACAAGAAGCCTTCGGACTGCTTCGACGAAGACGGCTACATCCGCGTCATCCGCCCGAAGCTCGGCATTCTGGGTCTGGTGATTTTTCTGTTCGGCGTGTTCTCGGCTGTAAACGACCGGTGCGACCCGCCGCTGCTCGAGTTCCCGCTGACGTTTATCCCGTGGGGCGTGGAGGCGGCTGTGCTGGTGTGGTACGCGATCTCCAGCTCGCGCGCGATGAAGGACTACTTTTGATATCCGATGCGCCTCCGGTCAAAGTGCTGGCCGGAGGCATTTTTTGCGCGATTGCGGTTGTAAAACGCGATTTGGTGTGATACACTAACTTAGTTATGAAAACTTTGCTTTATTTGGAGGGCAAACCCATGTAGTGTGCTGGAACGGAACGAAGAACCTAGAATTTGGAGGAAAATACATGGCTACCCTGAAAGAAGAGATCTCCCGGCGCAGAACGTTCGCGATTATCTCGCACCCCGACGCCGGTAAAACGACCCTGACCGAAAAATTCCTGCTCTACGGCGGGGCGATCGCGCAGGCGGGCGCGGTCAAGGGCAAGAAAAATTCGCGCGCGGCAGTCTCCGACTGGATGGAGATCGAAAAGCAGCGCGGCATTTCCGTGACATCTTCCGTCATGCAGTTCCAGTATGAGGGCTACTGCATCAACATTCTCGACACCCCGGGACATCAGGACTTCTCGGAGGACACGTACCGCACGCTCATGGCCGCGGACTCGGCGGTCATGGTCATTGACGGCGCGAAGGGCGTCGAGCCGCAGACGCGGAAATTATTCAAGGTCTGCGCGATGCGGCACATCCCGATTTTTACGTTCATCAACAAGATGGACAGAGAGTCGCGCGACCCGTTCGATCTGCTCGACGAGCTCGAGAACGAGCTCGGCATTGAAACCTACGCCTGCAACTGGCCGATCGGCTCGGGCAAGGAATTTCAGGGCGTGTATGACCGCAGAGCCGGTCAGCTGCTGTTCTTCTCGGGCGTATCGGGCAAGAACCGGGCGGACAAGCTGGAAATCGATCTGGACGATCCGCAGGTTTCCGAGCTCATCGGCGAAAAGCGGCACAACCAGCTCAAGGACGACGTGGAGTTACTTGGCGCGGGGCGCGAGTTCGACATGGCGGAGGTGCAGCGCGGAGAGCTGTCTCCGGTGTTCTTCGGCTCGGCACTTACAAACTTCGGCGTGGAGCCGTTTCTGGAAGAGTTTCTGCGCATGACGCCGAGCCCGCTGCCGCGCGTTGCCGACTGCGGCGAAATCGACACGTTCAGCCCCGATTTTTCGGCGTTCGTCTTCAAAATTCAGGCGAACATGAACAAAGCCCACCGCGACCGGCTGGCCTTCATGCGCATCTGCTCGGGCAAGTTCGAGCGCGACGCGGAATATTACCACGTGCAGGGCAATAAAAAAATGCGCCTTTCGCAGCCGCAGCAGCTGATGGCCTCCGAGCGCGAGATCGTCGACGAGGCGTACGCGGGAGACATCATCGGCGTCTTTGACCCCGGCATTTTCTCGATCGGCGACACGATCTGCGCGCCCGGGAAGAAATTCAAGTTCGGCGGCATCCCGACCTTTGCGCCCGAGCATTTTTCGCGCGTGAGCCCCAAGGACTCGATGAAGCGCAAGCAGTTCATCAAGGGCACGGAGCAGATCGCGCAGGAGGGCGCGATCCAGATCTTCAAGCTGCCGAATTCCGGCATGGAGGAGGTCATTGTGGGCGTCGTCGGTACGCTGCAATTCGACGTGTTCCAGTACCGGATGAAAGGGGAGTACGGCGTCGATCTTCGCATGGAGGGACTGCCGTATGAATACCTCCGGTTTATCGACAAGTCGCCGGTGGCCGATCTCAAAGACCTCAATCTGTCTTCCGATGTCGAGCTCTTGGAGGACTACAAGGGAAGAAGCCTTCTCGTCTTCGCGTCCAACTGGTCGATCGACTACACGATCAAACGAAATCCCGGCCTCGAGCTCTCCGAGACAGCGCAGAACTGGTGAATATCGGGAGAAATGCGTGTGGGACGATGTGGGCATCGTCCCCTACAGACCCGTGATGTCAGATGGCTGCGTAGGGGTCGATGCCCACATCGACCCGTCTGCCAGAGTTGCTTTTTGGGCTGTTCACAAAAAATTCACAAATATTTTTCGCCGGGCGGAGGGAAATTCTGCCCGGCTTTTTCGTTATTTAGAAAAAACAGGAAATTAAATTAAAACAAAATTGTAACAAATATAATACAAATAGATACAAATTGTGCCGAAGCGGGAAATGAACCACAAGCGCTTGTAGTCAAGGGGTTCAGAATCTTAAATTATCTTAAATCCGAACAAAATAGTTGCAAATTTTAATTTTTATGGTAAACTAAGAAGGAACAAACCCCGCATGCGCGGGAAAATGGAAGGAAATTGAGAGGTGTTCTTTATGAAGAAGAAACTGAGCAGACTCTTATGCGCGCTCCTCGTCCTGACGATGGTGCTCGCAATGGTTCCCGCTGTTCTGGCAGAGGACGGCGAGAGCGGCGGAAGCAGTTCGGGCAGCGGAAGCGGCTCGCAGGCTCCGGCACTTGGTGCGCAAGGGAATCCGTACATCATGTATGTTGGTGATATCACAAGCAGCTTTAAGGGAAGCACAGCGTATGGATGCACCAACACAGCACATACGCCCGATCTGAAATATACTGAGATTTACAACGGCAGAGAGACTGAATTGAAATCTGCACAGTACGTAACCTATACGAAATCTACGGGTACATTTAAAGCATCTGCGGCGACATATAGTGCCGATAAGGGGTTCGGACAGGTGAAAGTAAACGTCGGCTGCAAGGGCGATGGAAAAACGCCTTGCTCGTTCACGCCTCAGGATGTTTATTTTAAGGTATACGCAGTTGCGACCGGTGTTACGCTTTCTGATGCGAGCAGTAATAAGCTGAGCAACTCGGTGAGCATCAGCGTCGATGGCACGAATATTTACTTTGCTGTTGCGCCGACCTCGTCTTGGGTAGCGCCCGGAAAAATTACGGCTGTAATTGCCGATACAAGCGTTGCAACGTTTGGCACCGGTATTACTTCCACAACGGAAAAAACTCCGTCGGGTGTTACGAGAGCGACGAGCACCGACTACAAGACGGACTCCAACAAAAGAACATTTTTTACAGTACAGGCTGTTGCTGGCAGCAGCGCAGAGACAGATCTGACGATCACGGCTGATGCTGGTACGAGCCATGAGAAGAGCACGACCATCACGCTCGTTACAGGCAGCACTGGCATTCTGACGATCAAGAAGGGCAATGAAATTCTTGCGCAGAGCAACTACACCACTAACGACATCAAGACGGTGAGCAACGTTAGGGTTGGCGATTCCCTTACGCTAACCGCAACGGCCACTGCTTCTATCGGCAATGTGTCCCAAGTAAGGTGGAGCTCCAACAATGGCGCAATTGCAGCAATTGAACCCTCCAGTTCGAATGGCTCGAAGACGTTCACCATTCTGAGCGCGGGCGAAACAGAGATTTCCGCAAAGCTGAATGGCAAGGAAGCAACGTTCAAGCTCAGTGTTCTGAGCGATATCGAAAGAGTTCGCGTGCTGGACGAAAAAAAGACAGTCGTTGAATCCAAGACACTCAAGCTGGGCGACACGACGAACGGCAGTTTCACGGCTTCTGTTGAGATTACTCCAAGCAGATACGAGAATACCAGTAAAACATCGGTGGTTTGGACATCGTCCGATACAGATATTGTAGGCTTTGATACCGCTTCGCCCAACTACAATCGCGATGAAGAGAGCATTAAGGGTGATACTGCAAAGATCATCGCGAAGCATCGCGGCACTGCGCGGATCACTGCGACTCTGGGCAGCAAGAGCTACACATTCCCTGTGACGGTTACCGAAGCGCCTACGACCGTTGTAATCACGGAGCTTCTCAATCCCAGCTTTAATGCGGATGTTCGCACTGGCACGAGAAGCGAAATTCTGGAGCGCATGAACGCAAACCCACTTTACTGCGTGGTATCCGGCAAAAGCACGGACGAAAACACGCAGGGTAACTACCAGATTCCTGTTGAATGGAACGATGTGCAGTTCGATTCTACGGACAGCACAAAGGCGCTTGTCCGCGGCAGACTGATCAGCACCAACGGTCAGGTCAATTTCACATTTAACTGCACCACGACGGTAAGCGCCAACATTAAACTCACTGACAACGCGGCAATTACCGGCATCACAATTACGTCTAGCAAGAATACGGCGGTCGAAAATGACGTTGTCCGCCTGAGCGCGAACGCAACCGTCGAGCCGTCCAGCGCGACGCTCTCTTATCAGTGGTACGTCAATGGCAAGGCCATCGACAAGGCTACCAACTCGACCGTTTCCTACACCATCCCCAAGGCGTCCGAAGACTCCTCTCTGGAATACAAGTTCACCTGCGAGGTCACCGCGACCTATAACAAGGAACAGACTAGCTCTACGTCTCAGCCGTACGTCGTCAGCGTGGACAGAGAATACTCCGTGAGCGTCCAGACGACGTCCTCCAAGTCCAGCTACACCGTCGGTGAGAAGGTCGACCTCCGCGCAACGCTCTACCGCCTCGGCAGCGCGCAGCCCAACAGCGCGTTCACCTGGCTGCTGCTTGATTCCAACGGCAACAACCTCAGCAGCAATATCGCCACCATCTCCGGCAGCGGCGCGACCGCGACCGTGACCACCAAGGCCGTCAAGAACGCCAGCGGCGATAAGATCGTCGTCCGCGCAACGAGCGACTACAAGGGCTATTCCAGCAGCGAGACGATCACCGTCGTGCCTGCCGCGGCCGCAACGGTCACGCAGTCCGTCGGCTCCGGCGCAGTGCTCAAGGCTTCCAACATCACCAGCGCCATCAACAAGGTGATTGGCAGCAGCGCAAGCGTTTCCTACCTCATCTTCGACGACACCAAGAACTGCACGCTGACCAAGAGCTCCTCGTCCTCTTCCACCGTCGTCGACACGAAGTGCTTCATTTCCGGCTCCGGCCAGAAGCTCTCCGACGTCTACGTCAAGACCTCCGCTTCCTCGGCCTCTGCCACCTATGTTGCCTATGACTCGGACAATTACGTTCTGGCCACCGGTACAGTGAGCTTTGACTCCAAGGATACCACCGAAACCATCACCGCCTCCGGCGCGAGCCTCAAGGCTGCCGGTGCAGTCGACCAGATCACGAGCGAATACGCAGGCGCGGACTATGTGAAGTTTGATCTTCCCAAGGCCAGCGAAGCCAAGCTCTACTACGACTACACCACCATCGCCAGCTTCGGCAGCGAGGTCAAGGACTCCGATAAGTACTACCTCGACGCAGGCAGCTCGCAGAACGACATCGAAGACGTCTACATCCTGCCCGTCGCCGGTGTGACCGGTAAGCTCGAGATCAGCTACACCGCGTTCTCCTCTTCGAACTCCGATCTTGGCCGCGGCAAGATCACGCTCACCATCAAGAGCAAGACCGCTTCCGACAAGTTCAGCGACGTCTCCACGAAGACCGGCTACCATTGGGCGGCTGACTCCATCGACTTCGGCGTCGACAACGGCATCATCAAGGGCGCAACCACCTACACCTTCGCACCCGCGCAGAGTCTGACGCGCGCACAGCTCGTCACGCTCCTCTACCGCGCGGCTGGTTCTCCCTCCGTTTCCGGCGTGACGAACCCGTTCAAGGACACGAAGAACGATTATTCCATCAACGCGATCCTCTGGGCGTATAAGAACAACATCGTCACCGGCACGAGCGCCACGACGTTCAGCCCCGAATCGCCCGTCACCCGTGAGCAGATCGCGGCCATCCTGTACCGCTACATGGGCTCGCCCACGGCTACCGGCGTTCTGACCGGCTACACCGACCGCGCCAATGTCAGCACCTTCGCCACCACCGCCATGCAGTGGGCGATCGGCAAGGGCTACATCAACGGCATCGGCACCAAGCTCGACCCCAAGGGCAATGCCACCCGCGCGCAGGTCGCCGTTATCCTCCACCGCTTCCTGACCAAGTAATCCGGTCGAAGCAAATCGAATCACGCAAAAGGCTCCCGGTTCAAAGAACCGGGAGCCTTTTCAGCGACATGTACCAAATAACGCGTAGGGGGCGATGCCCACATCGCCCCGTTTAGAATTTTCGAATTCGCCGGGAATTTCCGTAAAAGCGGTGCGTCCTGCCGGGTCGATGTGGGCATCGACCCCTACGAACCACCCGGCGGGCATGCGTAAAAAATACCGCCCTGACAGATCAGGACGGTACGTTTGTTATTCTGTGATCGACCAGTTCTCGCCGTCGAAGAAGACGGAGGCGTAGAAGCTCTGGTACCGGGGGTTGCGGATGGGCTCCGGGGAGACGTCCGCGTCGGGATTTTCGCTTTCGTCCATCGGAAGCTCCGCCTCGCCGGTGGAGATGGGGAGCGTGATATTCGTGCAGGCGTAGTGCCCGCTGAGGCTCAGGCGCGCGCCGGATTCCAGCATGTCGGCGGCGTACACATCCTCAATCGCCACGTCCGAGACAAGCACTTCGCTGCGCGACCAGCCGTTTTCAACCAGCAGTGCGTCGAGGCCGCCGAGCAAGCCATCGTCTTCGCCCGTCAGGGGAAGGCTTGAAAGCGCGTCCTGCAGCACCGCGGAAACGGCAAGCTTCGCGTCGTCACTCAGGCTCAGAATGGGGCAGATGGAATCGTAGTCGTAGGCCAGCTGGTAGTCATACGGGCTGAAAATCTCGGAACCGGCCAGCGAGAAGCTCAGCGTGCTGCCGACGGAAATGCCGCTCAGCGTTTGCAGCGTCTTGGCGGGGATCACGCAATAGTCCGCGCCGTTGAGAAGAACCGTCATATCCGCGTCGTAGTCATTATAGACATCGACCGTGCCGAGGCTGAACAGCACCTCAAACGACCGGTTCGCCGCCGTCACGCTGTTGGTGAGCGTTTCGCCCGCGTCCGTCTTGCAGCTGGCCGTGACGACGGAGTCTTCATGCAGGGGAGAAAGCTGGATAGAAGCGCCGGCGGAGAGCGTCGTATAATACGCGCCGTCGATCGAGAGGTCGACGCCGATGCTCGAGCTGTTCCAGACGTAAAGGCTCGTGTAGTCGAGGTCGAGCGAAAGCTGCGTCGGCTGCATGAGGTTGACGGTCGTAGACCGCTCGAAATTCTGCCCGGCGCTCGACGTGTAGGACACGTCCAGATCGTACAGTCCGGGGTAGAGAGCGTCAAATTTCGCGCTGGACGGCACCAGCTTTGCCGCGTCCGGCGTATAGCCCGCGCTGTCCGCATTTTCTGCCGGTTCGAGCGGAACGCTCTCGAGCTGCGCATCGCCCGCCGTGACGGACGCACCCGCGATATTCGTGGAAACGTCCAGTTCACAGGTGTCGACCAGCACGCGGTAGGTTGAAAACGGGAAGCCGCCGCGCTTTTCTACATGCAGGCACGGGCTGTCTTCGCTTGCCAGAAGCGCCGTCTGCTGCCGGAAGGCCGCGCTTTCGCGGTAGAGCGAAAACATGGGAGAAAGCGCTTCCTCCGTAAAATCGCCGCTGCCGGACGGCTCTGCCACCGCGCGCAGCCGCTCAAAATCGCCGCTTGCGAGCGCCGCCTGAAATTCCGCCGCGGCCTTTTCCGGCGTATGCTCCCGGGAAACGCGCCACAGCGCCATCGCGCCGCCCACAACCAGAACCGCGCACAAAGCGCCCGCGATCACCCGGCGGGAAGCACCGGGCGCTTTTCCGGCTTCCCCGCTATCCGCGCGGGGAGTATAGATCTGAACATCGTCCTCCGGCGCATGACCGCAGGCCGGGCAAACGCCGCTGCCGTTGATCTTCGCGCCGCATTTCGGACAAATACGAGACATAAGAATCTTCCTTTGATACTCGATCTGATCAAAACGCGCAAAACCGCGCTTCAAATCGAACTACAGTATACCCAGAAGGGATGCAAATGTCAATCCCTTGTGCCCCTTTTTGCGCGGGGTACCATATATATAATAAGGAAAACGGAAATCTCAAGAAGCGGGTACGTCCTACCATCCCAGCCGTAGGGGGCGATGCCCACATCGCCCCAAGGGCACGGACGAATTCGCCGGAGACTTCCGGAAAAACAGATGATTCTGCTGGGTCGATGTGGGCATCGACCCCTACGCAGAGTCGGGAGTCTTATGATAGAATCATGACAGACGAAAAATCTCGTCCATCCCACACGGGATGGACGAGATTTTGGTGCCGGTGACCGGGCTCGAACCGGTACGAGTTTGACCTCACGGGATTTTAAGTCCCGGGCGTCTGCCAATTCCGCCACACCGGCAAACTGGCTTCTATATACTACCACGAACACCGCGCGCCGTCAAGCAAAATCATTTTTCCGGTCTTCTTTCGATTCCATCCGACACGGACACAACTGGGAAATGTTACATTTTCATTAAAGAATCGGTCTTTAAGGCAAAATTAAGGATTTGTAACCGGTTTGTAATTGCTCTTTTGGGAAAACAATGCTACACTAAGCTCAGAAAAGGGGATTGGTATATCCCAAAGCATGAGTTTAGTAGGAGGAAACTGAATCATGAAAACAAGCAAACGATTACTCAGCATCTTATTGATGCTTGCCATGCTGGTGAGCATGTTCACCGTCATGGCGTTCGCAGAAGACTGCAACAATCATGAGGGACATGAAACTGTAGAGTATCACGCGGCAGATTGTACTCATCCCGGTAACTGGAAGTATGATCATTGTCTCAAGTGTGGACTGTATTGGATTTACGCTGAAAGTGGCGCATTCGGTAGCGACGATGTTGCTGATACGGTCATCCCTGCGCTTGGTCATACGTTAAGGCATGTTGAGGGCAAGGAACCGACAGAGACAGAGTATGGCATGAAAGCGTGTTATGAGTGCTCCGTCTGTAGAAATCTGTTTTGGGATGAAAATGGAACGAATCCTGTAGGGACGCCTGAAGACCTCTGGATTCCGCCTACAGGGGCGTCCGAGTGCAAGCATGAACATACCATTTTCTATCCGGAAGACAACGGCTACTATGCACATGTGTATTGCCTTGATTGCAAGCTGTACTTTGCAGCAACGGACGATGGCGAAGTCCGTCCCGGTGCAAAGGGCGAAAAGGACGAATCTGCATTTGAACAGAAACCTGTTGCCGATGAAACGACTTACTCTCTGACCATCAAGGTTGCCAATGGCGACCGCGGTACCGTTCAGGTAAAGCAGTATGGCAAATGGGTTGACGTTAAAAACAATGCCGTTCTTTCCAAGCTCAGCGAGGGCGGCGAGTTGGAGTTCCGCGCAACTGGCTACTCGACGAGAAAGTACACTGTGGAGTGGAAGCTCAATAGCGGCAAGACGACTACGGGCAGCACCAAGGACATTACGATGCCCGGCGCGAATTCTACGCTGACGGTCAGCTTCGTCACGAAGAGTTCGGATGACTCCCATTCGCACACGTGGGTCACGAAGTACAACGACACCTATCATTGGCTGGAGTGCTCCAAGTGCGGCGCGGAAACCGGCAAGGTCAAGCACACCATCAAGTCGAAGACCGACAGACACGGCTACTGGTACGACTACTGCACCGAGTGCGACTGGACGTCTGACTACAACTACAACCATTCTTCTTCCCACAAGGGCTACACCTACGAGGAGATCAACTCGACCTATCACTGGAAGACCTGCAAGGATTGCAACTACTCCGTGAAGGAATACCACACCTGGATCAGAAACACCGACCGCAGAACGAACGACACCTATCCGTACGTCTGCAAGTACTGCGACGCGCTGTCGAGAACCACGTACTCCGATCTGCCGTTCCACGATGTGAGCGACCGGTACTGGTACTATGACGACGTTCTGTACGCCTACCTCAACGGCCTCATGGACGGCATCTCCGTCACGAGCTTCGGCGCTGACCAGAACACCACGCGCGGCCAGGTCGTGACCATCCTGTGGAGACTTTCCGGCGAGCCCAGAGCGGCCAGAAACAACCAGTTCACGGACGTTGCTTCCAGCGCGTACTACAACACCGCGATTTCGTGGGCAGCCGAGAACGGCATCGTCAAGGGCTATGACGCCAAGACCTTCCGTCCGAACGCAAACGTCACCCGCGAGCAGCTGGCGGCGATCCTGTACCGTTATGCCGAGTACATGAACCTCTCCACGAAGGGCGCTTCCAACCTCACCAAGTTCGATGATTACTACTCCATCGGCACGTGGGCAAGAGACTCCCTGGCCTGGGCAAACTATCATGGCCTGATCAACGGTGTCGATTCCTACCGCATCGACCCCAAGGGCAACACCACCCGTGCGCAGCTGGCTGCGATCCTGCACCGCTTCGCTGTGGAATTTGCCTGATCCCAATCGAACGAAAGAACCTCCCACCCGGGAGGTTCTTTTTTGCGCAAATCTTCCCTAAAATGCGTAGGGGTCGATTGAGCACATCGACCCGGCAGAACAAACCGTTTTTACGGAACTCTTAGGCGAAGTCGTTCGTGCCCTTGGGGCGATGTGGGCATCGCCCCCTACGCAAACCCTGAAATAGAGCGAAAAACGCTCCTCTTACGAGGAGCGTTTTGTGTGCTGCTCAGACGTTGGCGATGAGCTCAATTTCGACCTTTGCGTCCTTGGGCAGGCGCGCGACCTGAACGGCGGAACGGGCAGGGCAGGCGCCCTCCGGGAAGAACTCGGCGTAGACCGTGTTCATAGCGGCAAAATCGTTCATGTCGGCGAGGAAGACGGTGGTCTTCACAACGTCCGCCATCGAGCCGCCGGCAGCTTCAACGATGGCCTTGCCGTTCGTGAGCGACTGCTTCGTCTGCGCGGAGACGTCTTCGGGCATGACGCCGGTCGCCGGGTCGATGGGCAGCTGGCCGGAGACGAAGACGAGAGAGCCTGCCTTCGTTGCCTGCGAGTACGGGCCGATTGCGCCGGGGGCGTTGGTGGTGGCGATAATTTCCTTCATGATAGAATCCTCCTGATTGTATTATGTATTTTTCTTTGTAGCCTGCTCCAGAGCTGTTGCCAGCTGGTCGGGACAGGACGTGGGCTTGTAGCCGCAGCGAATGCCGCGCAGGCGGGAGATCACTTCGTCAACGGGCATACCCTCGACGAGTCTGCCAATGCCCTGCAAGTTGCCGTTGCAGCCGCCGATGTATTCGACGTTCTTGAGCTTGCCGTCTTCGATGTCAAATAAGATCCGGCTCGAGCACGTGCCCTTTGTCTGATATTCGTAATGCATGGTCTTGTTCCTTTCTATACGGTCAGGTCGCAGAATTCCGCGCCGACATACTCACAAAGCGATTCGGGGTTTAAAAGCACCTGCGCCCCGCGCTGCCCGGCGGAGACGCCGATTTCATCGTACAAGATTGCCGTCTCGTCGAGAAAGGTCGGAAAGTGCTTTTTCATGCCGATGGGGCTGCATCCGCCGCGGATATAGCCCGTGAGCGGCAGAAGCTCTTTGACGTGGATCAGCTCGACCTTTTTGTCCTTCGCGGCCTTTGCGGCTTTCTTTAAGTCCAGCTCGCAGCAGACCGGGATGCAGAAGACGAGATACCCCTGTTTTTCGCCGCGGGCGACAAGCGTCTTGAAAATCTGTTCGGGCGGCTCGCCGATGCCTTCGGCGGCGTGAAGGCCGCTGAGGTCATTTTCGTCATACGCGTATTCTCGCGCCTCATACGGAATTTTTGCCGCGTCCAGAAGCCGCATCACATTTGTTTTGTTCAATCTCTTCGCCTCCAACCGGCGGGAATTTTGTGGAGCTTCGCCCGCACGCCAACTATTATACCCGATTGCGCGCAAACTTGCAAGCCGTATGCAAATCTGGTATAATATCAGCCGAAAATTCCGAAAGGGGAGAGCACGATGTCGATCGAGAAGGTAAAGGCGTATTTTGCGCAGTTTGGAATGGAAAACCGCGTGCTGGAATTTGACGTGTCGAGCGCGACCGTGGAGCTTGCGGCGCAGGCCGTCGGCGTGGAGGGAAAGCGGATCGCAAAGACGCTGTCGTTTCTGCTGGGAGATCGGTGCATCCTGATCGTTGCGGCTGGCGACGCGCGCGTGGACAATAAAAAATACAAGGAGCGCTTCGGGCTCAAGGCCAAGATGCTCGCGCACGACGATGTGCCGGAATACATCGGCCACGCGGTGGGCGGCGTTTGCCCGTTTGCCGTGAAAGACGGCGTGAAGGTCTATCTGGACGAATCGCTCAAGCGCTTCGAGACGGTCTTTCCCGCGGCCGGGAGCGCGAACAGCGCCATCGAGCTGACGATCCCGGAGCTTGAGAAATACTCGAAATTCGACGGCTGGGTCGATGTGTGCAAGGACTGGCAAGCGAACGCGGAGGGATAAAACGCGTCATTTCGGGCATACTGCTTCCAAAAACCTTTGGAGGCGGGTACATGGAAGAATCAAAACGCGAGAATAAACAGGAGTCTGCCCAGGAGCTTCTGGAGCTCGGCGCGAGCACAACAAAATCGAGCAAAGGAAATATCTACACCCTCACGATCATCGGCCAGATCGAAGGCCACCAGACGCTTCCCGAGACGGTGAAGACGACGAAGTACGAGCACGTGATCCCGCTGCTGGCGGCGGTCGAGGAGTCGGAGGACATTGACGGGCTGCTGCTGCTTTTAAACACGGTCGGGGGCGACATTGAAGCGGGGCTTGCGATTGCGGAGCTGATCGCGGGGATGAAAAAGCCGACCGTTTCGCTGGTTCTTGGAGGTGGCCACTCGATCGGCATTCCGCTGGCCGTCTCCGCCAAGCGCGCGATCATCGCGCCGAGAGCCAGCATGACGGTGCACCCTGTGCGTATGACGGGGTTAGTTGTCGGCGCGCCGCAGACGTATCACTATTTTGACCAGATTCAGGACCATATCGTGGACTTCGTGACCGAAAACTCCCGCATTTCCCGCGAGGATTTTGAGCGCTACATGATGGCGACCGGGAATATGGCGACGGATGTCGGGACGGTGCTCTATGGCGCGGAGGCGGTCAAGTCCGGGCTCATGGACGAGCTCGGAACGCTTTCCGATGCGCTGAGCTATCTTCACCGGCAGATCGCGCGCGGAAAAAAGCGCCGCGGGGAGGCGAACGGAGCGTCAAACGGCTAAAAAGTCTGGAATTATTCTCTGGGTTGTGATAATATAAATCAGTATGAGATTTTTACGCGGCCTTGGCCGCTTCAACCTTGGAGGATTGTCTATGACCTATTGGAATGCCGTTTTGCTGGGGCTGGTGCAGGGTGTGGCGGAGTTTCTGCCGATCTCGAGCTCCGGACATCTGGCGGCGCTGCAAAGCTTTCTCGCCATCGGCGACATGGAAAACCACATGCTCTTTGACGTGCTGCTGCATCTGGGGACGCTGGCGGCGGTCATTCTCGCGTTCTGGAAGGATGTGCGCGAGGTTGTGACGGAGTTTGCGCGCATGCTCCACATCCGAAGAACGCCGCGCGGATTGAGGCCCAACCGGCGCGAGCGGCGGCTGATCAGCTTTCTCATCATCGCGACGCTTCCGCTCATCCCGGCGGCGTTTTTATCGAATCTGGTGGAGTCCTTGTACCAGAACACGTTTTTCATCGGCTTCGCGTTTATCATGACCGGCTTTCTGCTCTTTGCCGCCGACCGCATGGGACACGGCAACAAGGACGAGCGGAGCTCGACCACGGCGGACGCGCTGGTGGTAGGCCTTGCGCAGGCGGTCGCGGTCGTGCCGGGGCTGTCGCGCTCCGGGACGACGATCAGCTGCGGCATGCTGCGCGGCTTTGAGCGGAGCTTCGCTGTGAAATTTTCGTTCCTGCTCTCCATTCCGGCGGTTGTTGGCGCGAATCTGGTGTCGATCATCAAGGTGTTCTCGACGGGCGTGGAGTGGAGCTATGTGCCGATGTATCTGGTCGGCGTGGCCTGCGCATTTGTCTCGGGCTACTTTGCCATCTACTTTCTGCGGCTGGTCGTCCAGCGCGGAAAATTCGGCGGCTTTTGCTATTATTGCTGGGGCGCGGGGCTTGTGACGCTGCTGCTGTCCCTGATTTCCTGAAAGGACGGAGCCTTATGGCGGAAAAGCA
>CAKUNY010000027.1 GCA_934668605.1 uncultured Oscillospiraceae bacterium
CCTTTTGGACTTATGGCCGCAGAATCCCTCTGCGGCAAGGATTGCCTGCATTACGCAAGCTGGACTATTATACCGGAAAGAAAACGGATTGTCAACCGGAAACCCCGCGATTCCGGGACAATTTTTTCGCAAAAACGCAGCAAAACGCCCGAAGGAAGCTCCTCCGGGCGCCTGGCGTATCATGTCAGGTTCCCCTGGCGCGTCATTCAGTCCTCTAGAAGCGCCCAGGCGCGGTTCAAAACACGCTTGGTGTTGGCAAGGACAATTTGCTCGTCCTCGCCCGGCCGGAGCGTCACCTCCGCGGAGAGCACGTACGGATTCTCGGGATCGAAGAAGCCCTCGCCCTTCAATACGCGCAGGAAATCCAGGAGCTCGGCTGTGTCGTTTGCGCTGTTGGGATAGCCGAAGCGCGGGTGCTTGTCGCCGTAGCCGTCGCAGCCGGGGGTCACGACTGCGTTTCCAAAGTGGAAATGCGTGATATACGGCCGGAGCGTGCGGACGACGAAGCGGCTTGTCTCATGCGTGGTGGGGAAGTGGCTGAGATCGACGATGAGGCCGAAGTTGTTATGCTTCAAGCGCACATCGGCGGCAAAGCGCGCAGCCAGAGGAGCCGGACCAATGAGCGCGGCCTTGTCCATATCGTAGTCAAAAACCTCGAGCTCGACGCCAATGCCCTTTTGCGCCGCGTATTCGCAAAGCGCGTTCGTGGTTTTCAAAAGCTGCGCGTAGGCCTGCTCCTTTGTTTCTTCCTGCCAGTGCCCGGCGAGGAAGGCCATCGCGCCCGCGCCAAGGTATGCCGCCTCGTCGATGGCGCCCTTGAGCGCATCTTCTGCCTTCTGCCGCTCGGCTTCGTCCAGCGCGTTCGGGTTGAGCTGGTCTTTCAGCTGCATCGGGTGCGCGCCGAAGCAGACCGTCAGGTGGCTCTGGTCTAAAATCGCCTTCGCCTGCTCTTTTTCCGCGCCGTAGGACTTGATCTCGACCGCGTCAAAAAAATCGTCGCGCGCAATGGCTGTCAATGCATCCAGAGGCGCGCTGTTCGGGAAGCTCATCCATTGCAGCGTCCCGACCTTAAAATACTTGTGAATGGATTCTCTCATGGTGTTCCTCCATAGCCTGAAATGAAACCGGGCGGACGGCTTTTTCCGCGCCCGTAACCCATTCTAGCCGCTTTCTGTGTGCCTGTCAAATTCTTTTTCCGGCGGAAATTCCCTGCGCCGCAAGGCTTTGCGCCGGATTTTGCCCCGCGCTTTCCCCGGAAAACAAAACCCGGCGATGCACGAATCATGCACCGCCGGAGTTGTTACGCGTTTTTGCCGTTCAGATACCGGACGGACGGAGCTGTTACGAGCGGAAAGCGCACAAGGCCGCGCGCGTCCAGATCTTCATCGAAGAGCGAGACGGCTGTGATCTGCCGGTTTTCGTAGGTCGTGTAGTAGTAAATGCCCTGATCTGCATTGCAGCAGCTCGAATACAGCGTGATCTCGAACTTTCCGTTTTCCAGCTCGCAGCAGCCGCGCGTCTGCTCGACAGAGGTGAGAATGTGGAAAAACTGGCTGACGGAGGCCATTTCGCCGTCTTCCGATTTCGCGTTCAGCCGCGTAAAGGCCGCGCGGACAAAGCGCGACTGCGACGATAAATCGCCCGGAAGGCCGATGGCGCCCATGCCGCGGGAATAGGTTTGCAGCGGAAGGTCTTCGGAAAAACGGTTGACCGGGGGCTTGGGCGAGAGCTGGGCATAATTGTTGAGGGCGAACAGCTGCATCGGGAATGGGGGATTGTTCGTCAGAACGCCCGCGGGGTTTTCATAGACATGAAGGACATCCTGCATGGACTCCAACACAATGCAGCCCGTCTTGTCGGCGATCATCCAATGCAGCTGCGCCGTGGGAAACTGGGCGGAAAACGGCGTTCCGACGAGGTTCAGCTTGGAGATCGCCTCGCGCGCCTGCGCCAGATTCCGGCACGTGCCGAGTAACCACAGAATGAACTCGAACTGCGCAACATTTGTCTTCCCGTCCTGCACTTGCGCATACGCCGCATTTCCGACAAAGTTGAGCCCCGCGATGCAGAGCCCCGTTTCGTTCACCGCATCATAAAAAAGCGGATAGTTGTCCTCCACGTGCGCCATGCCGATGATGGCGTAGTGCTGCGCGAGCTCCGGCAGGTGCCGCAGTGGAACCGGGAAATTGCGCGGTACGATGCAGACCTCCTCGCCGTAGGGAAATTCGTAGTCTAAATTTCGTCCAAAATAAAAGTTCTTCGTCTGATACGTCGCCGCCGTACACATGGCACGCGCCTCCTTCGATAGATTGCAGTGCCTAGCATACCACAAAGAAGCTGCGCCAATCCACCGCGGATTTGTAAATTATTCTGCCGCCTCCGGCGCGCTCAGCTCGCGATATGTCTTCGCAATCAGAACCGCCGCGACCGCGAACGTCAGAACATCCGAGACGGGCATGGAATAAAGAACGCCGCTGAGCGCGAAAAATCTGGGAAGCAAAATGGCAAAGCCCACGCCGAAGACGACCTCCCGGAGCATGGACAGCGCCGTCGACGCGGCGGCCTTTCCCATCGCCTGCAGGAAGATGAAGCAGGCCTTGTTGACGCACGCAAGCGGCAGCATGCAAAGATACACCCGGAAGGCGCGGATGGCAAAGTCCGTGTAGTACGCGCTCTCATTGGCCGCGCCGAAAATGCCGATGAGCTGCCGGGGGAAAAACTCCACCAGAATGAGCGCGGCAAAGCCAACGAGTGCCTCCCAGGTAAGAAGCTTCGTAAAAAGCGCCTTCACGCGCGCCTTAAACCCGGCTCCCATGTTGAAGCCCACGATCGGGATGCAGCCCGCCGCCATGCCGACGACGATGGAAATGACGATCTGGAAGAACTTCATCACAATGCCGACGATCGCCATCGGGATCTGCGCGTACTGCGCCTGCGAGAAAATGTCATCCAGCGCGCCGTATTTGCGGAGCATGTTGTTGGTCGCCGCCATCGCCGCGACCAGCGAGATCTGCGACAGAAAGCTCGTCATGCCGAGCCCCAGCGTCCGGAAACAGGTCGAGCTTTCGAGCCGGAAATCCTGTTTCGAGAGCGCCACGATCTTCATATGGCACAGATACCACACCGCGAGTGCCGCCGTGATGGCCTGCCCGATGACGGTCGCGACGGCGGCTCCCATCATGCCCCAACGGAAGCGGAAGATGAAGATGGGGTCTAAGATGGTGTTCGCGATCGCGCCGGCCAGCGTCGAAACCATCGCAAAGCGCGGGCTTCCGTCGGCGCGGATGACGGGGTTCATCGCCTGGCCGAACATGTAAAGCGGGATACCGAGGGTAATATAGAAGAAATATTCCTGCGAATGGCGGAAGGTTTCTTCGTTGACCGTGCCGCCGAACATGGCGATGATCCGGTCTGCAAAGATCAGGTAGATGGCTGTAAGCAGAACACTCGACGCGACGCACAAAACGACCGCATTTCCGACGCTCCGGCTCGCCATCTTCTCCTCCTGCCGCCCGAGGCAGATCGACACGAACGCGCAGCAGCCGTCTCCCACCATGACCGCGATGGCGAGCGCCACGACCGTCAGCGGGAACACGACCGTATTGGCCGCGTTGCCGTACGAGCCGAGATAGGACGCGTTCGCGATGAAGATCTGGTCAACGATGTTATAGAGCGCGCCCACAAGAAGCGAGATAATGCACGGCAGCGCATAGCTGCGCATGAGCACTCCGACCGGCGCGGTTCCGAGAAATGCGTTTTTTTGTTCCATAGGTTCCTCCAAAATTCAAAAATTGCGCAAAAAAATAACGCGGGCACTTTGCAACCGGAATTACGCAAAGTGCCACACGTTGTTTTCTTTATTTTACCGGGAGGAGCCGCCGTTTGCAAAGGCAGTTTTGCACAAAATCTGCCCTTGATTTTTGACGCTTTCGCGCATCACGGCTCGTTCAGCTGGTCGGCAAGGCTTGCATATGGGCTGTCCGCGCTGGATTTTACGCCGGCTTCGGCCATATGCTGCTGAAGCTTTTTGGAGGCCGCGTCGCTGGAAATGACCGTGCCCGCGCCCGCGATGCACCCGCCGGGACAGGCCATGCCCTCAAGCAAATACCCGTCGAGCTTGCCGGCCTTGGCAAGCATCAGGAGCTTTCGGCATTCGCGAAGGCCGTCCGCGCGCTGGGTCTTCATCTCGAACTCCGGATGCTCGCGCCGGATGATCTCCTCAACCGCCGCGGCCACACCGCCCGCCTGTGCAAAGCCCCGCCCGGCGCTCGTTGCCTGCGTGAGGGGTTCGGCCGCCGGGAGGCTCGTGAAATCGATCTCTTTTGCCTCGAAAATGCCCATGAGCTCCTCGTAGGTCAGGACGAAATCCACATCCCGCCGCAGCTCTTCCTGCATGGCCTCCAACTTTTTGGCCGCGCAGGGGCCGACGAAGACGACCTTCGCTTCCGGCTTTTCGCGCTTGACAAGCCTTGCCGTGTAGACCATCGGCGTATAGGTCATGGAGATGTTGCCGGACTCGTTCGGAAACAGCCGCCTTGCCATCATCCGCCACGACGGACAGCACGAGGTTGCCATGAAGCGCTGCTCGTGCGGCACCTTCTCGAGAAAATCGCGCGCCTCTTCAATCGCGCAGATATCCGCGCCCGCGGCGACCTCGACGACATCGGAAAAGCCCAGCGCCTTCATCGCCGCGACGAATTTTGCCGCCGTCACGTCCTTGCCGAACTGCCCGGCAAACGACGGCGCGACAATGGCCACGACCTCGTTTCCCTCCAGAATCGAGCGGATCACCTGATAGATCTGGCTCTTGTCCACGATCGCGCCGAACGGGCAGTTCACCAAGCATTGGCCGCACGAAACGCACAGATCATAGTCGATTTTCGCTTTGCCGTACTCGTCGACGCCAATAGCGTCCATCCCGCACGCCGCCTGACACGGGCGCTCGAGATAGGTGATCGCGTTATAGGGACAAGACTTGGCGCATTTGCCGCACTTGATGCAGAGTTTCTGGTCAATGCGGCTCTTGCCGTTTACAAATTTCACCGCGCCCTTGGGACACACGCGCTGACAGGATGCCGCCAGACACCCCTGACAGAGCTCTGTGACGCGGTACTGCTTCGTCGGGCACGCGTGGCAGGCATAGGGGATGATATTGACAAGCGGCGCCTCATAATACTGCTCGGCGATCGCCGCCTGATCCATGCCTTCGGTGAGAAGCGTCCGGGTCTGCACGGGCTGAAGCGATAAGCCCATCGCCAGCCGCACGCGCTCGCCCGCGATCGCCCGCTCCAAAAAGACGGATTCCCGGTGCAAGGGGTTGCTTCCCGGGACGATCCGGAACGGAATGTCCTCCATCTGTGTGTAATCGCCCGAATACGCCATCCGCGCCACCTCAGCGAAGACCTGCCTGCGAATGTCCGTAATCAGCGAAGGAATACCGCGCATAAAAAACCTCCAAAGGAAAAAGAAATACAGATCAAATCATTACGGGTTTCGGTAATGTTTCGATACCCGCGTAGGGGTCAATTGAGCACATCGCCCCATTGGGTACCATCGAATTCGCATTGGATTACCGTAAAAACGGTTCCGTCTGCCGGGTCGATGTGGGCATCGACCCCTACGCAAATTTGGGGAAATTTCAAAAATTCCGCATTGCGCGCAAAACCGGCGCACGCATGCGTATTATACCCATGTGTACCATAAATTTCACGCTAAAAATGTCGAAGTGTCCCATAAGAGCGCCGTCGTATCTTGAAAATTTCAAGGAAGCTCCGGCGTGACTGGCGGCTGGATTCGGCGAGGGATTTTGCCTTGATGCAAGGTTTGCGGGCGCAGGAATACTTTGTGTATTTCAAGGCCGCGAACCGCGGCATCGGGGCAAAAGACCCGGCGAAGCCTGCTGCCGGGCGCGCCGGTGGTTCCGTTATAACAAAGAACGAGCGCCCGCTGGTTCCCAGTCAGCAGGCGCCCGGACTTATGGCAGACTCACGCAGGGGGAGCGTAAGCGGTCTTAACTGCCGGAGAAAAAAGAGAGACATCTATTGCAATCACCGCCTTCTCCCAAAAAGGCGGCAAATACAAACAAAAAATCCGTCCAGCCAAATCCAATAGCCGCACGGATATACTCTTCTTGAGAGAAATACACGTTCGACCCCGGTTCCGGCGTGGGTACGGGACAGCGCTCAGCAGACCTGACTTAGCTCAAAGAGCATCACAGTGACCGACTCGCGGGGCATCTCACCCCATTCAGCCTGCGCCAAAACGGCGCGCGCGCGATCCCTCTATTTCGTTGGCTTTATTCTAGCACAAGGCACACGGTTTTGCAAATACTTTTTTCCGTGCGCCGCGCAGGAAATTTAGATGGCGCTTACCGGCGGCAGGCATCGGTGACGGCCTCGCGAAGTGCAAGAAGCTCGAGGCTCGTAAGATCTCTGGGGTACGGAAGGTGCGAGAGGTCAAACGTTTCGGTTTTTCCCAGCTCATGCATGACCGTAACAGACTGCCCGAGAAGAAGCGCCTCGTCCAGCTGGTGCGTGACGAGAACAATTGTGCGCGGCATGCTTTTTTGCAGCTGCAAGACCTGCTTCTGCAGTTCCGCGCGCGTGATAAAATCCAAGGACGCAAACGGCTCGTCCATAAGCAAAAGCTCCGCCTGGCTTGCCAAGACGCGAGCGAGCCCCAGCCGCTGCTTCATGCCGGTCGAAAGCTCCACCGGGGAGAGATCGGCGTAGTCCTCCAGCCCGACCAGCCGCACGTATTCCAGCGCATGCTCATAGCGCTCCTCGGGCGTTTTTCCCACGCCGGAAGCCATCGCCACATTCTGCCGCACGTTTGTCCACGTGATGACATAGGGCTCGGGGCTGAGCAGCGCCGCGTGCCATCCGTTCGGAAGCGAAATTTCGCCGGAATCGGGCGATTCTTTTCCCGCGAGCATCTTTAAAAGCGTACTTTTGCCGCACCCGCTTCTTCCCACCAGAACGGAAAGCTGCTCCGCCGGAAACGTCAGGTTCACATCCTCCAGAATCTTTCGCGTCCGGCTCGGGCGCCTGGCGCTGCCGATGACAAGGTCGGTCGATAAGGTCGTGTAGCTCTTTGACACGTGACTGATGCGGATTTCTTCCATAACGCTTCCTCAATTCTTCTCGGTTTCTCTGTTATTATACAAAATCCCGGTCTAAAACACAACCCTCCCAATTAACCCGTAGGGGGCGATTGAGCACATCGCCCCATTGGGAACCATCGAATTCGCCGAAGATTACCGTAAAATCGGGTTTATTTGCCGGGACGATGTGGGCATCGTCCCCTACGCGTGGTTTGGAAGTTCCGTGCAATACCGGAACACGCAAAAGAGCCCGCCGATACACGGCGGGCTCTCGGATATCTGCAAAATCAAAAAGCTCAGAAGAGATTCTTTTCCGTTTCCTTGTCGAAGAAGTGCATGAGGTCGGGACGGAAGGAATACTTGACCGCCTTGTGCCCGCCATGGACAGAGTCGATGTCGATGTCCGTGGTCGGAACGACGATGACAACGTCCTTGCCGGCGGAATTCACATGCAGGTGCAGCTCCGAGCCCATGAGCTCGGACACGTCAACCGTCGCGTCGATACCGTCATCTGCCAGATGCACATGCACCGGGCGAACGCCGACAATGACCTCGGACGGAACCTTGTCCATCGCCTTGAGGACAGTCTGCTTGGCCTCGGGAAGCTCAAAGTCGCGGCCAAGAATTGTGGCAACGTACTTATCGCCCTTTTTCGAGAGCGCCGCGTCAAACAGGTTCATCTGCGGCGTACCAATGAAGCCCGCGACGAAGAGGTTTGCCGGATGGTTGAAGACCTCCTGCGGCGTTCCGATCTGCTGGATGAAGCCGTCGCGCATGATGACGATGCGGTCGCCGAGCGTCATAGCCTCGACCTGGTCGTGGGTGACGTAGACGAAGGTGGTGTCGATCTTCTCGCGCAGCTTGATGATCTCGGCGCGCATCTGGTTGCGGAGCTTGGCGTCGAGGTTCGACAGCGGCTCGTCCATCAGGAAGACCTTCGGGCTTCTGACGATCGCGCGGCCGATCGCGACACGCTGCCGCTGGCCGCCGGAAAGCGCCTTCGGCTTACGGTCGAGATACTGCGTGATATCAAGAATTTCCGCGGCTTCCTTCACCTTGCGGTCGATCTCTGCCTTTGGAACCTTCTTGAGCTTCAGCGAGAACGCCATGTTGTCGTACACCGTCATGTGCGGGTACAGCGCGTAGTTCTGGAAGACCATCGCGATATCGCGGTCCTTGGGCGCGACGTCGTTGACAAGCTTGCCGTCGATGTAGAGCTCGCCCTCGGTGATCTCTTCGAGACCCGCGATCATGCGCAGCGTCGTCGATTTGCCGCAGCCGGACGGGCCGACGAGAACGATAAACTCCTTGTCCGCGATGTCGAGGTTGAATTCCTGCACCGCGACAACACCCTTGTCGGTGATCTGAAGGTTCGCCTTTTCCTTGACAGGCTCGTCGTCCTTCTTCTTTTTGTTCTTCTTTTTCTCTTCTCCGCTTACAAACGGATAGATTTTTTTGACGTTTACCAATTTGACTTCTGCCATAGTTTCTGACTCTGACTGCGCTGCCTCCGCAATGCGCACTCTCGCGAACGCCGGGCTTGGCGGACGCATTACGGCATGTCTCCACAATGCCGCACCGGGAGTCTCCCGGAGTTTGGTTTTACCCTCCTTTTTTGTTATCGAGCTGCCAAGAATGTGGATTTGGAACCAGCCCGACCAGAATAAAAATATTATACCACAGAAGCATGGAAAAGTTGGCTTGTGATTCTAGACAAAATCGCCCTTCACTTTTGCAGCATTCCGCCAAATACCTTTGCCTGCGTCTTTCTCTTGCAAGTCGCCGCCGCGCCTGTTAAAATAGGGGCGAAGGAGGCGGGCGCATGAAAAATACCTCGCTTTGCTACATAGAGCGCGAAGGGCAGTATCTGATGCTGCACCGGGTCAAAAAAGAGAACGACGAGAACAAGGACAAGTGGATCGGCGTGGGCGGAAAATTCGAGCCCGGCGAGAGCCCGGAGGACTGCGTCCTGCGCGAGGTGCGGGAGGAAACGGGGCTCGAACTGACGGATTTTCGCTACTGCGGCATTGTCACGTTCGTAAACGGCGACTGGACGGAGTACATGCACCTGTTCCACGCGGCGGGCTTTGAAGGGACGCTTCGCGACTGCGACGAGGGCGTTCTGGAGTGGATCGACAAGAAAAAGCTCTATGATCTTCAGCAGTGGGAAGGGGACAAGATCTTCCTGCGGCTGATGGACATGCGCGTACCGTTCTTCTCTCTCAAGCTTGTCTATGAAGGCGATACACTGACCGACGCCGTTTTGAACGGAGAAAGGATACGATAAATGGAACCGATTTTGATCAGCGCCTGTCTTCTCGGCGCGTCCTGCCGCTATGACGGCGGAAGCAAGCCCGTTTTGGCCGTTGAGGCGCTCATGGGGCGCTATCAGCTCGTGCCCGTCTGTCCGGAGCAGCTGGGAGGTCTGCCTACCCCGCGCGAGCCCTCCGAGCGGCAGGGTGACTCGGTTGTCATGAAATCCGGCATTGACGTAACCGAGCAGTACCGGAGAGGCGCCGAGCAGGCGCTTCATCTTGCGCGGGTGTTCGGCTGCAAGAAGGCCGTCTTAAAAGAGCGGAGCCCAAGCTGCGGCTCCGGCGAAATTTACGACGGCACGTTTTCAGGCAGGCTCACGCCCGGCGACGGCGCGACCGCAGAGCTTCTCAAGAAGAACGGCATCGAGGTCTTCGGCGAGAGCGACATTGAAACGCTTCTGGAACAGGTCGAAGCGGAAGAGCCGTCTCTGTTTTGACGCGCTATCGGAATACATAAACCGCGCCCACCCGGAACCATTCCGGGCAGGCGCGGGAAGATCAATATTGGAAGCAGCTGCCGCCGACGAATTCTCTTACGATGGAATCCTTCGGAACATAGCTCGTCATAAGCGGCGGAAGCTCCTTGACGACGTCCATGAGGATATCCAGACCATGCGCGCGCATGAACTCCGGGGTCAGCTCTTCGGAGAACTTCGGAATCTCTCGCAGGTATTTCGTCAGGATGCAGGGCTCATAGTCGTGGAACGTGTCGATGTGGATCGACGCGTTCTTTTTGTTGGGCGCGATGTATTGCACCTCGCCCTGATCGACCGACTGCGCGCGCTCGATCGTCTCCCGGAGCGTCCGGCCGCGGGAGAGATAGTCCCGGATCATGCGGCGCGCAACACGCACCTGTTCGGGCTTTACAATGCGGTCGTCCGGGGTGATGATTCTCGTGCGCGGCGCGACATAGACGCCCGTTGCGCGAGAGCGCATGGGGTCAAACAGAAGCGGATTCAGCATGTGGATGCCCTCGGCAATGATGATCGCCTCCCGGCTTCCTTCCATCGGCGTGTAGCCGCCGGTCTGGTTGGCCTTAAAATCGTACCACGGAACCTGCGCCGTCTCGCCCCGGCTGAGCTTATCCACGGTGTCTAACAGCAGCTCGCGGTTCACGCAATAGGGAGATTCCCAGTCGGTGGCCTCGGGCGGGCGCTGGTCTAAGGGCAGGAAGAAATTGTCCATGCTGAGCAGGCAGACTTTTACGCCGAGGTTTTCAAGATACGCCTTCAATCGCATCGCGGTCGTTGTCTTGCCGGAGCCGGAGGGGCCTGTGAGGCAGACGAAGGGCTTTTGCGGCTGCGCCGATAAAATAGACGCGGCGGCGGAGCTGATTTTATCGTGGAACACCTCCTCGCAGCGCAGAACGAATTGCGTCTCGTTCTGCATGGCACGGATGATGTCGGCCATGTCGATAACGCGCATAAGAATCCTTCCTTTCAAATATCAGGTTGCGGCGGACACACTGCCCGCCCATGCTTTTTCGTATTTGCGGTAGATCGCGAAGAAGCAGACGCTGTGCATGACAAGCGTCAGAATCCAGCTCATGGGATACGACCAGTAGAGCATCTCCGGGGTGTGAACCGCGCGGAAGATGGTATAGATCCAGACGATCCGGCTCAGGCACGCGCCGACTGCCGTGACGAACATCGGAAGCCACGATTTCCCGAGCCCGCGCACCATGCCGCACATGACCTCCATCAGGCCGCATAAGAAATAGAGGCTGCCGAAGCGGTGCAGGCGGACGAGGCCGTAGCGGATGACGTCTTCATAGGTCGCGTCGGCGCTCGAAACATAGATGGAAAGCAGCTGCCTTCCGAACAAAAAGCAGATCAGGCACAGCGGAAGCCCGATCATCAGAACCGTCGTCAGGCAGGAGGCAAGCACCTTTTTGATGCGCTCGACCTTGCCCGCGCCGAGGTTCTGGCTGGTGAAGGTGATGGCCGCGTGGAAGACGGAGTTCATCGCCGTGTAGACGAAGCCCTCGATGCTGGCAGCCGCCGTGTTGGCCGCGACGACGCTTGCGCCGAAGGAGTTGACCGCGCTCTGGACAAGGACATTCGAGATGCTGAAGAGCGTACTCTGAAGTCCTGCGGGAAGACCGATCTGAATCATGCGGACGGCCTCCAACGTGTCGAGCCGGATTTTTTTGAACTCCAGATGGCTCAGGCCTTCGCTCTTGCACAGGCAGCGCACGACGAGGAAGAGGGAAATATACTGCGAGATGACCGTTGCCGTGGCGACGCCGTCGACGCTCATGTGGCAGACGATGACGAAAAAGAGGTTCAGACACGCGTTCACAATGCCGGAGACGGTCAGAAAGACCATCGGGCGCTTTGTGTCTCCGAACGCGCGCAGAAGGGCGGCGCCGAAGTTATACATGATCGTGCCGGGAATGCCGATAAAATAAATGCGAAGATACAGGCTCGAAAGCGGCAGAATGTCCTCCGGCGTGTTCATGAGCTCAAGAAGCGGCGTCGAGAGCGTGAGCCCCGCGGCCATGACGATCAGCCCCAGAAGAAAGCTGAGCGCGAACGCGGTGTGGACGCTGGCGCGGACATGCTCCTCCTCGCGGCAGCCGAGATACCGGGCGACAAGGATATTGACACCGACCGAGATGCCCATGAACGCGTTGACGAGCAGATTGATCAGAGACGTTGTCGCGCCGACCGCGGCCAGCGCTGCTGCGCCGGCGAATTTGCCGACGACGATCACGTCCGCCGCGTTGAACAGCAGCTGCAAAACGCCCGTCGCCGCCAGCGGCAGAGAAAAGCGGATGACCTTTGGCAGCAGCGCGCCCTCCGTCATATTCACCTGTTCGATGGATGCCGCCATTTGCACTCCTCCTTATATAGATACGTTTTGACGCGCCGGTTCGCGATAGGAAGACAGCGCAAGCGGTATTATAGAGCGTGTTCTTGAAAATTGCAACGTTTATTAAAGAAAAAGCGGTATTTTTCCGCTATTCGGAAAAATCAAACAGCTTCCACGGAAAAACCGCGGGCGGCGCCTTGCAAAAGGAGACAGGTTCCCCACTCTGCGGATGCAAAAACGCCAGCCGCCACGACCAGAGCGCGATCGAATCGCAGGCATCCTCGTCTCCTGCGCCGTATTTCCGGTCGCCGAAGAGCGCGTGATCGCGGGAGGAAAACTGAATGCGGATCTGGTGCGTCCGTCCAGTATGCAGACGGATTTTGACCAAAGACGCATCCTCGCTTTCTGCGTAGCCCAGGACGTCATAGGATAAAAGCGCCCGCTTCACGTCCTTGCCGGGGGCGTCCATGACGCGGGACTTTCGGAGCGACCGGTTGTACCAGAGAAGATCGTCCATCTGGCCGGAGGCCTCCTCGAAGCGCCCGTGCACGACGGCGAGATATTCTTTTTGAAATGTACGCTCGCGCACCTGTTCCGATAAAATGCCGGCGGCCGCTTGGGAGCGGGCAAAGACCATGAGCCCCGAAACCTGCGCGTCGAGCCTGTGGACAGAGCGGACGCACGCGTGCTCGTCTGCAAGCGCCTTTCGCAGCAGATCGACCATCCCGCCCGGTTCGTCTCCGGCAGAGAGCACGCCCGCGGGCTTGATGCAGACAAGGATCCGCCCGTCCTCGTATAAAATGTCCATGAAAGCCTCCTTGCGTCAGCTGACGCTATAAAGGGGATATCATTTTTATTATATCAGAATTTTTGTAAATGTCCATGTTCTTAAAAATTCTTAAAATCCGCAAAAATACCGCCCCTCTGTGATACAATAGAAAAATCACAAGGATGAGCGCATTAACACCTCGTAGAGTTTCGCCATTCGCAGATGGCGAAATAAAGTAAAAATTCATTTTATCCGGCGGCTTTGCCGACCGGAAAAATACCGCTCACCTCGCAAGTGTGGAATTTTGCGCCTCCGGCGCAAAATTATGCGCGCAGTCGAGGTGCAAATCTATATCAAAAAAGCCCCTGCTTTTTTGATAACTCCTGGAGGATGCTATGGAAGATACCATCCGTATTTTAGTTGTGGACGACGAGGCGGACATCCGCCGCATCATCCGCATTTTGCTCGAGAGCCGGGGCTACCGCGTGCTCGAAGCGCCGAACGGAAAGCTCGCGGTCGAGGCCGTCAAAAAAGAGCCGGACGTCGATCTGATCCTGCTCGATATCATGATGCCCGAGCTCTCCGGCATTGAGGCCAGCCGGGAGATCCGGCAGCTCTCCAGCGCGCCGATCCTGTTTCTGACGGCCAGAACGCAGGAGCAGGATAAGCTGGAGGCCTATCAGTCGGGCGGCGATGATTATCTGGCAAAGCCGTTTTCCCACGGGGAGCTTCTGATGAAGGTCGACTCGCTGCTCCGTCGTTACCGCGTCTATAAGGGCAAGATCACGGGAAAGCAGCTCAAAAGCGACGTCGTGCTGGACGAGGAGAACCGGAGAATCCTGCGCGGCGGCGAGGCCTTAGAATTGACGGAGACGGAATACTCCATCCTGCAGTTTCTGGCCGATCACCGGGGAAGCGTCGTATCGGTCGCGCAGATCTACGAGGGCGTATGGCACGAAAAGTATATGCCCGCGTCCAACAACACCGTTATGGTACATATCGTGAACCTGCGCAAAAAGCTCGAGGACGACCCGGCCAATCCCCGCCTCATCCGAACCATCTGGGGAAAGGGGTATCAGATTGATTAAGCCGAAAAAGCCGAAGCTTCGGACGCTCCACCGAAAGCTCCTGGCAACGATGCTGGCCGCGCTGCTCGCCGCCATCGGCATGTATCTGCTTACGGACGCTTCCGGGCAGGCGATCATTGAGAGATTTTACATGAGCGAGAGCGCGCAGAACCAGCGAAATCTCATGACCGTCTCGTCGTTTCAGACCTACGCGCGGGAATTTAATCTGGCCTCGTATGACACCGAGCAGATCTCCCGCTGGGCGATCTCGCAGGACGACACGTACATCTTACTCTACAAGGATCGCCGCCTCGCTGTGGAGGCCGGGTGGTGGGGCATTGACGAGCAGAGCACGGGCACGGAGAGTCTGGATGATCTATATAATGTGACGACCTACCCCGTATATTTAAGAGACGGCGTATTTCAGGCCGTTGTCTATGATTTTTCCGAATCAAAGCTCTATGACGGCGTGCAGATCGGAGCCATCGCCATCGCCTGTGTGACATTTGCAATCTTCATGCTGTTTTATAACCGGCGCATCACGCGCGCGATCGTGGAAATTTCAAACGAGGTGCGGCAGATCGGAGACGGGAACCTGCAATTGCAGCTTGTGGCGACCGGAGACGATGAGCTCGCGCGGCTCACCGAGAGCGTCGAGGCAATGCGAAAATCGATTCTCAAGAAGACCTACGAGCAGCAGCAGGCCTTAAAGCAGAATCAGGAGCTCATCTCCGCCATGAGCCACGATATCCGAAACCCGCTCACGGCGCTTCTGGGCTATCTCGACCTTGCGCAGAGCGGACAGTACAGCTCGCAGGAGGCCTATCAGAGCTACATTTCCGCCGCCTACAGCAGAGCCGTGCAGCTCAAAACGCTGACCGACGCGCTGTTCCGGTATTCGCTCGTCTTCGGCGCGCAGGAGCTTCCGTTAAAGCTTGAGCGCTTCGACGCGGCGGCGCTTTTAGACCAGATGGTGGGAGAAGGCATTGTGATGCTCGAGCAGAAGGGCTTTACGATCTGCCGCGCGGTGCAGCCGGTTTCGTGTGAGATCGAGGTCGACGCGTCGTATTTTAAGCGTGTGCTCGATAATCTGGCGGACAATATCTGCAAATATGCGGATCCCGCAAAGCCCGTGCACCTTCTCGTCGCGCAGGAGGCGGGGACGCTCACGCTCTGCCAGACGAACGCGGTATTAAAAGACCCCGGGCAGGTCGAGAGCAACCGCATCGGCCTTCGCATCTGCGAAAAAATCATGCGCCAGCTGGGCGGCACCTTCGAAAAGATTCTGACAGACGATACCTTCACTGCCACCCTCACCCTTCCGGCGCACCATCTGGAAAAGACGGAAGAACAAACCTCTTAAAATTTTCTTAAAAATCATCCGCAGGGCTTTCAACTTCTCGCGAAGCCTGCTATGATAGGGGAAAACCGAAATCTGTACACAACATGTGGGGGAAGGCTCCCCACGCGGAAAGGAGTATTTATGAAAACATATCGTATGATTGCGGCGCTTCTCGCAATTGTGATGCTGCTGGGCGTGTTCGCCGGATGCAGCAAAAACGGCGGCGACACCACTGACCCGTCGAATCCCAGCTCCACCACCGGAACAAAAACCGAAACGAACGATGAAAAGGCGGCCAGCACCAGCAAATATGCCTATGAGGCGGCCTATCTTCCGATTCCCGACAACATTCAGTATGTGAACACCTCGACGATCTCGGGTTCGAACCTCTACTTCACCGGCAGTATCATCGACGGCAAGCAGACCTACACCGAGCCCGACGGCACGGAAACGGAGTACGACAACTACCGCTCGGCACTGTTCAAGATGGATGTCGAAACCGGTGACTGCACCGAGCTGACCGAATTCCAGCTGCCCGAGGTTCCTGAGGGCTGGATGGGAAGCACGGATCTCAATAACATTCAGACCGGAGCCGACGGCACGCTCTGGGCAATCTACGGCAGCTATACCTACCGCTACAATCCGCCCGCAGATCTGGCGGAGGACGACAGCATGTATAACTACTATGAGCAGGGCGAAAACAAGACAGGTCTTCTGCACCTCGACGCCGACGGCAAGGAGCTCAAGCGCATCGAGTTCAGCCAGACTGACGAAGACGGCAACAGCTTCTATGTTTCGAGCTTCTTTGTCGATAACAGCGGCAACGTCTATCTCAGCAACTGGCAGAGCGTGTACATCTACGATCAGGACGGCAACAAGAAGGCAACCGTCGACCTGGGCGAAAACGGCGGCGATCTGTGCGAGCTGAAAGCCGGCGTTGTGGGCGTATGCTATTACAAAAATGACGAGGCAAAGCCGGAAGAAAGCGGCCGCGTCTTCCAGGAAATCGACCCTGCCACCGGCAAGCTCACGGGCGACACCGTCAAGATTCCCGACTCCGCCTACAATTTCTTCCCCGGCGACGATGTGTACGATATCTACTACGACTACAACGGCAACATCTACGGCTATAAATTCGACACCGACACAAAGGATAAGGTGATCGACTGGATCGAGTGCGACATCAACTCCAACAATATCAATTCCTATTCCATTCTGCCCGACGGGCGCGTGATTGCGTTTGAAAACACCTACGACGACCAGACGCAGACGAACACCATGCAGCTGATCGTTATGACGCGCGTCGATGCGGC
>CAKUNY010000028.1 GCA_934668605.1 uncultured Oscillospiraceae bacterium
CTGATCCTTGCCGACAATGGTGACAATTGCTTTCATCCGTCTCCTCCGCTTTCCTCGGCAGTCTGTAAGCTTCTGCCGTAAATTATGGCTCTATTATACTCATTTGCGTCCGGGCAGGCAAGACAGTTTCCGAGGAATAATTACCGAAATTTCAACACAGCTTCAAAATTTTTCTGAGATTTGCTACAAAATCCGCCCGCGCATCCCCGGACGTTTTCTCAGCAAGGACAAACGCCCTCCGGAGTCTCCGGAGGGCGTTTTGATCGATATTATCGCAATGCGCTGAGCACGCTGTCCGGTACCTCCGGCATCTGCGCGTCCGTGAAGGTGATGTCCGCGTCGACACTCGCTCTGGCCTGCGTGAGAAGCACCTTGACAGAGCCGCCGCAGGAAATCGAAAGCTTCGTCACAACATCGTCTTCGATCGTAACCGCAACCTTGCTGTCGGCAAAATCGATATCGAGATCAGCCGCGTCGGGCGCGAGGACGGAAAGCAACTCATCCATCGAGCGGCTGTCCATCGTGACGGTATAGCGGTAAACGCCATCGTCCTGCGTGCTTTCAAAATTGCCGTTCTGGCAGGCGAGATACACAACGTCCAGAAGCTTTGCCGTTCCGGTGAGGCTCTTTGCATCGCTGGTGGTCTCCTCTCCGTCTGCATTCACGGCGCTTCCCGTGTCAGAGAAGAAGATGTTGAGGCCGCTCTTATTGATGCAGTTGACCGTCACGCCATCGACCTTCTGCCGGTAATACCGCAGCGCGTTTTTGACGACAACGGGGCCGCAGTCAACGGAAACATCCAAGTCAGCCGCCAGCGTCTGGCGCGCAAACAGGTTCGCCCAGCCGTCCAGCAGCCGGAACAGATCGTTCGTGATCACCGGAAGCTCACCGTCCGCGTAGGTCTTATCCAGGCTCTCAAGCACCGCATCCGGCACCGAGAACCCGGCGGACGCGTCGAAGTCGTCCAGCGTCACATAGAGCGTGAACGGGGTCTGTGCCTTGTCCTTGAGCGTTCCGGAGGCGGAAATCGTAATTTTCCTGATCGCGCCGTCTTCCATGTGCACCTCGGCTGACAGCTGCTGGCTGTCCGGGAGCTTGCCGCTCGTCGTGGGCAGAAGCAGCTTCAGAAGCGTCCGCGCGGCGTCTGCCTCCACGCTCACACCATAGACGGCTGCGTCGCCGTCCTTGGCGCTTGTGAAGCTCGTTTGCTTGTAAAGCGTCGTCAGATTCGACAAAACGGCGGAATAGTCCGGGAATTCATCCGTCAGCTGATACGCCGTGCCGTTTTCCAGCACAACGAGATTTTCCGCGTAGTAAAGCGGCAAGTCTCCAAAGTCCACGCGCGTCACCTTGTGAGCGCCCGCCGTCTTTCTCGAAACGCTTGCCGACATGTCCAGCGTCTGCTCATCCACATCCGCGTCCAGCCGTACATTCATCGACAGCTCCGACGAGCTGTTCAGCTCCGCCAACGCCTGATAGGGCGCGAATCTGCTTCGCAGCACGAAGAAGTAGACAGACGCCGCCGCTGCCGCCAGTGCCAGCAGCATCAGAATCACCGTCAGCCAGACGGGGAACTTTTTCTTTTTGGGCGCGTCATTCTGCGCTTCTTCGCCGCCGTCGAGCTGCGCGGGAGCCGCCTTTTGACGGCGCTTTTTGGCCTTGCAGATGAGGATGATCGCAAGCGCGACAAGCCCCAGGATCAGAAGCGCCAGAATCGTCCAGACCCACCAGATGTGGAGCACCGAAACGACGGCGATCTCCGCCTGCTCGCCAGCAATGTCGAAGATCAGGTAGCTGCCGAACGTTTCAGCCGCCGCCTTTTTCCATCCGCCGTCCTGCCGGACGAAGACCGCAAGGTGCCTTGTCGATTCGCTCGGGGAGAGATAGTGAACCGTATGCGTGGACGCGCCGTCATTTGGAATTGTGATCTCCCACTGCTCGACGACCTCCTTTGTAATGGGCGCGGAGAACCAGGTGTACCAGGGGTTCACCGACATGTAATGCCCGATCGCGTCGGACAGTCCCGCGCTGATGGGAGACAGGCCGGAATTGGTCTGCGCCATCGCCTGCGCGGAAAGCTGCGCGTCATCGTCATAGCTGCCGTCGACAAAAAAGACGGGTCTTCCGCTGTCGCGCCGCGCTGCCCCGGGAACGGTCGTGACGTAGCGCGTATAGACGGCCGTGACTGTCGTGTCAAAATGCAGATCCTCAAGCTCTGTCACGTCCCACGTGCCGTAATAGCCGTCCTTTTCCGGAATCTCCGGGTAGACATCCGCGTCAAAGCTGTCGCCATACTCGAAGGTCTGCGCTTTGAGAACCGTATCGTCCGCGACAAACCGAAGCGTAAGCTCCCGCATTTCATCCGGAACCGCTTCGACATCCAGCAATTCGTCATACGTGATGGGTTCGGCCTTTCCCGTCAGGCTCACAGTATCCAAGCCCGAAAGCGTATCCGAGACAAAGTAGTTCTCCGCGAAATCGCCCGCGTCAGAGCCGGAAATCGCGCCGGAGAACTGCGCGGCGCTTGTGATTTCCACCATACTGTAGCAGCCCGAGACGGTACTGGACGCACCGGAAACCGTCTGCTCCGCGCCCGCGCCGATAATGCCGCCGACGTATTTGGAACCCGAGAGCGTGCACTTGGCATAGCTTTGCCGCACGGTCGCGCCGGTCTGCCCTGCAATCCCTCCGACATAGTCTCCGGAATCGCTCGTGACGCTGCCGAGGCCGCTGCAATCCGTAATCAGCCCCAAATCCATGCGCCCGCAGATGCCGCCCGCGTAGCTGCGCTTGGACTGAACGGAGCCTTCGTTGACGCAGCCCTGAATGACGGCCTTGAGCTCATACTGCCGCTTATAGTCCGCCGAAAGATCGCTCGTCACGTCATCTTCGGGGTCGTAGCTGTATTCGATCGCCATCGAGCCCGCAATGCCGCCGACGCTGATATCGCCGTCGACATAGGCCGCGTTGCGCGAATCATGCACCTTGCCGAGCGTAATGAGGTCGACGTCGATGGCGGAAGCGTCCGTGATCACGTCGCCCACGTTGCTGGCCGCGTCGGAAATCGCTGTATTGAGCGTGTCGGTGATCTCGCCGAATTTCTTGTTGATCTGACGCATATCGTCTGCCAGCTGCCCGACCGTACCGGAAATTGCGCCGTTGAGGCGGCTGATCTGCCCGGAAAGGCCGCCGATGGAGGCGTTGAGGTTTCCAAGATCGGGGGCGGCGACGATTTGCGCGTTGCCGGAGAGAAGTCCGCCAGCAGTCAAATCGCTTCCGATGTCCACGCCGCCGGGTTCGCCGTCCACCGAAGCACCAGCGCCCGCGCCGGAGCCGTGGTCGATCGAGATAGAGCCGGGTTCGACCGAAATATCAAGGCCCGAGCCGTGGCCAAGGCCGCCATCTACAGAGACGCTCGGCGGCGTAACCGTAATGCCCGCAGAGCCGCTTGCGCCGCCCTGTCCGAGCAGCGAGCCGTTCGCGTCAATGTTGACCTTGAGATCACTTACTGCGTCTGTCGCGTTCTTGACGAGGCTCGACATGCCGCCCAGGCTCGAGGAGATACCGCCCGCGCCGCCGTCCGCGTCATCCGCCGCCTTGTCGACAAGCGTACTGAGTTCATTCAGCTGCGTCTGTAATTTAGACAGCGTGCTCTCGGAGAGCTGCATCTCAACGTACGGCTCCATCTGCCCGCAGATGCCGCCGACGTCCTTTCGGCCATAGACCGCGCCGGTATTTCCGCAGCCAGTAATATAGCCGCAGCTTCTGCCCGCAATGCCGCCGACATTGTAGCCCACGTGCTGATAGCCGACAATCGCGCGGTTTTCGCTGTCTCGAATGGTGCCCGCGTTATAGCCCGCGATGCCGCCGGTATCGAACGAGGAAAGAAGCGCGCCGCCGGAGGTGATTTTCGTCATATCGAGCGAAAAATCGAGGTTCACGTTTTCAAGCGAAATTGCCTGATCGCCGCTGACGGTATTGACATACGCGCCGTTTACGCAGCTTACGATCTTGCCCCGGTTCTCGCCCGCGACGCCGCCGGTCATTTTTGTGCCCGTGACTGCGCCGTTGGAGGAGGAATTTCGAATCAGACCGTCTGCCGTATTCTGCCCAACAAGGCCGCCCGTGGTGCTGCTTCCGGCGACATTGCCGGAGAACGAGCAGTTTTCAATCGTACCGGCGTTCCGCCCCGCAAGACCGCCCGCGGCTTCGCAGGTGCTGGAGGCCTTGACGGTGCCGCTGACGTTTAAATCTTCAATAAGTGCATCCTTTTGCACGCGCTGGAACAATCCCGCAAGGGAAAGCCCCTCGGAAAGGCTCAGGCCGCTGATCGTGTGGCCGTTTCCGCGGAAGGTTCCGCTGAAGCTTGCGATGGGAGAAAACGCGACGCCCTCCAGGGACACATCCGCTTCCAGCTCAACCGTCACGCCCTCCGACCATGTGTCGAGCTTGCAGCTTTCAGACAGCGCCATAAGGTCTTCCGCCGTGGAGATAGAGACCGTTTTCTCATCCTCCGCAGCCAGCGCCGTCATGGGAAGTGCAAGCAGCAGGCTCAGAACCAGAAGCAAAGAGAGAAGCCTTTTTGCGCAGTTAAACATGACACTCTTCCTCCCTTCCGCTCTCTTCCGGAGTAACTTCCGCCGCCCCATGGTCATCGGGATCGCCGCCGTCCGGTGGGGTATCGTCTCCCGGCGCGTCCGATTCCTCGTCCGCCGAACCGGAAATGACGTTCAGGTCCACATCGCCGTCAACCATCGCGCAGATCTGTCCGCGCACATTGCCGCTGATGTGGCCGCGCACCATGCCGTTGACAAAGACCTTGCCGGATAGCGCCCGGTGCTCGCCGACGCTCACGCCCGGCATGGAGAACGAGGTCTTGTCGATGAAGGCCGTGCCGGTCAGCAGGATCTGCGGCAGGACGAGCATGACAAGGAAGATCGAAATGACCGTGCCGCGGCCTAAGCTCTCGCCGATACCGGCGATGACGGGCTCAGAAGTAAGATTGCCAATGAGGAAGCCGCTGATGGCAAGAATCGAGCCGGAGGTAATGATCGTCGGGAAGGCGAAGTTCAGCGTATCGATGATGGCCACCTTCTTGGTCATCTTCGCCTTCAGCTCCTGATAGCGGCTGCCGATGACGATTGCGTAGTCGATGTTCGCGCCCATCTGGATGGAGCTGACGACCAGATAGCCAAGGAAGAAGAGGTATTTTCCCGTGATCGTCGGGAACGAGAAGTTGATCCAGATACTGCCCTGAATGACGAGGATCAGCAGCAGCGGCATACCGGCGGAGTTGAACGTAAAGAGCAGCACCACCAGAACGATGAGAACCGACACAATGCTCACGACCGTGTTATCGACCGCGAAGGACTTTTCGAAGTCATATTCGTTCGTCGAGTCGCCCGCCAAAAAGACATCCTCGTCGGGGTAATAGCTTCTGGCAATCTCCAGAATCTTGTCCGTAAAGTGATACGTTTCGTCGCCGCTCACCGGAAGCGTCAGATACAGAAGCATCCGGCTGTAGGTCTCGCCCTGCAGCTGATTTTTGGCGCTCGTCATCTGCACCTCGGCGTCGTGGAGCATGTCGGTCTGCTCGTCGCTGAGCGTCACGACGCCGGAATCGACCTTGTCGCAGACGTACAGGAACATGTCGATGAGCGGAACCTTATAGGTCGCGATGTTGCCGACAAGCTCGCCGTAGCTCTCGTTTTCCGCCGCGTAGGCCGCGTAGACGACCTGCGCCGCCTCATAATCGAGCCCCGCGAGCTCGGCAAACTGACGCGGGGTCAGCTTGTCGGCCAGCTTGTAGCCGTCGAGTGCGTCGATGTTCGCCAAGCCCATCGTGTAGTCGACCTCGTCGTAGCTCTCGAGCTCCTTTAAAAGCTGCGCCTCTTTTTCATAGTCGCCCTTGGGGACAACGAGCGCCATCATATTGCTGCTCGAGAAGTTGTCCTCGATCATATTTTCGGCGATCTGCGTCTCGTTGAGCTTGGGCGTACTCAGCACGCTGTAGCCGTAGGCGTACGGGCAGTCATTGGACAGCCGGAACGCAAAGAACAGCACGACAAGGAAGATCACCGGCACAATATGCCGCGTTGCGTAATCGTACGAGCCGATGAACGAAATCTTCGGCACAAAGTTTTTATGTCCCGTCCGGTCGATGAGCGGCCCAAAGAGCACGAGAAGACCCGGCATTACAACAAACGCAGAGAGCAACGCGAAGCCAATGGACTTGATCAGGCAGATGGCCATATCGGGGCCGAGCCGGAACTGCATGAAGAGCATCGCGACAAGGCCGCCGATGGTGGTAAGAGAGCTCGCGCCGATTTCCGGAATAGACTTGCTGAGCGCGAGAATGACCGCCTCGCGGATGGGAAGCGACTTATGCTCCTCTTTAAAGCGGTTGCAGAAGATGATGGCGTAGTCGATGGACAGCGCCAGCTGCAAGATGCTTGTGACGGAGTTCGACACGAAGGAGATCTTGCCGAGTAAGTAGTTGGTGCCCTGATTGACGATCATGCCCACGCCGAACGTCAGGATCAAGACCGGAATCTCGCCGTAGGTCTCGGACGTAAAGAGCAGCACCGCGACAATGACGATCGCGACATAGACCATGATCATGTTGATCTCGCGCTCGATCGTCTCGGCCTGCGTGTTGCCGAGGTCTGTTTTGACGTAGATATCCTGTCCGCTCAAGTACTCCTTGACCTTGTCGAGCGAGTCGAGGCAGGCGTCGTCTGTTTCATCGTAATCGAACGTAATGCTGTAGAGTGCGGAGGCGTTATTATAGTGGTCGGTCGTATCGTCAAAATCGATCGACTGCACGCCCTTGATCTCTTTGAGGTCATCGAGCATGCGCTCCGCGTCCTCATAGGCGATGTTCGCCACCATGACCTCCGCCGTGCCGTAGGTGGTAAACTCCCCGTCCATGACGTTCAGCGCCTTCTTCGTCTCAGACTCCTCCGGCAGATAGAACGTCAGATCATTTTCTACCTCGACCCAATTGCGGGAGAACATGGAGAAAATGACAAGGATGATGGTGATCAGGAAAAACAAATTGCGTTTGTCCACAATGAACGTTGAAAGCTTTACCATAAAGCTCTCGCCGCCGGACGAAACATTCTTCGTCTGCTTTGCCATGTGCCTGTCTCCTTCCTGTGGACTTTGGCTTATCCCGCCCGCGCCAAATAGACGCAAAGCGGCGACCCAGCTTCGCCGTTTTCGCGAAGCCGCGCCGTATCCATCTTATATCTTTGTCTGGACTATACCACGTTCCGGACAAAAAAACAAGTCAAGAAAACCGCTTTGCGGAATGTTCAGAATTTTGTAACTTCTCCGGAAACTTCGCCGCAAAAATTTTGTCAGAAAATTCAGAACTGCAAAACGAAACGCGCGCCGGAACGAGAATTCCGACGCACGTGCATCCGTATTCAGTAAACGAGAAGCCTGTCCTCCCGGATGGAAAACGAGATGTTTTCGCCCTGCTTCGGCGCCTGCTCCGGCGGAAGCTCTGCCCAAAGAAGATCTGCGTCTTCTCCCGCGTCCATCGGCGCAAGAAGCACGATCGTGTGCTCCACGTCCTTGATCACGCGGCGCGCGCGCCAGGTGTAGTCGCTGCCGGAGAAATCGAGCGCATCCTGCGGGATGCAGAGCGTGCGCGCTTTTTCTGCGGATTTCACACCGGAAAGCCAAAGCTTCCACATGGGAACCTCCAACGCGCCATCGTCCATTTGCGTGACCGGGACGAAGTTTTTGTGCCCCGCGAGTCTTGCTGCGCTCACGCTGTCGGGCTTTCTGATCAGATCGGAAAGGCTCATCTGCTGGCCGGACTGGCCGTTTTCCATCACGCAGACGCGCTCGCAGTTTCTCCGGCACTCGCCGAGATCGTGCGACACCCACAAAATTGGCCCCGGAAAATCCGCCAGCAGCTCGGAAAGCTCTGCCTCGAGGTTCCACTTTAAGAAGCTGTCGAGCGCGGAAAACGGCTCGTCGAGCAAGATGGCCTTCGGCTTTGAGGCCAGAATTCTCGCCAGCGCGACTCTCTGCTGCTGTCCGCCCGAAAGCTGCGACGGAAGCTTTTTTTCCAGCCCCTCCAGCCGGAAGCGGCGGATGAGCTCCTGCAATTCCCGCTTCTTTTCCTTCTGGGAGCTCTGCGGAAGCGCCGAGCGGATGTTCTGCTCTGCGGTCATGGTCGGAAAGAGGGCGAAGCGCTGCTTTTTGCGGTCTTCCCGGGAGCTGCATGTAAGCGCGCAGAGAATGTTCTGCTCCGCCGTCATGCTGGGAAAGAGCGCGTACTGCTGAAAGAGGTACCCCACGCGGCGTTTCTGCGGCGGGAGGTTGATGTGCTGCTCGCTGTCAAAGAGCGTCACGCCGTCAAGAACGATTCTCCCCTTGTCGGGCTTCTCGATGCCTGCGATGCACTTGAGCGTCATGCTCTTGCCGCAGCCCGACGCGCCCAGAAGCGCGAGCTTCTCGCCTTCGACCTCCAGCTTTGCGCGTAAATGAAATCTTCCGAGCCGTTTTTCAATGTCGACAAACAGTCCCATCACGCCGCCTCCTTCCGCGCCCGGCCGTTTTTGCGTTCGAGCATATTGACCGCCAGCAGCACGACGGCGGAGATCGCCATATTGACCATGACCCACTTGAAGGCCAGCGCGTCATTGTCCGTGCGCCACATCTGATACACCGTTGTGGAGATCGTCGCGGTTTTTCCGGGCGTATAGCCCGCGATCATGCTGGTCACGCCATACTCTCCGAGCGCTCTTGCAAAGGCCAGAACCGTTCCGGCGAGAATGCCCTGCCTGCAATACGGCAGCCGGATGCGCCAGAAGATGTACGTGTTGGAAAGCCCCAGCGTCTTGCCGGAATAGGCGAGCGTCTCGTCGAAGGCCTCAAACGCACCGCGCACCGTGCGGTACATGAGCGGGAAAATGACGACGATCGTTGCGAAAATCGCCGACCACCACGTCATGACCATCTTGAAGCCGAAATGCTCCAGCACCCACGCGCCGATGAGCCGCTTCGACCCCAGAACGCGCAGCAGAAGATAGCCCACGACCGTCGGCGGCAGCACGAGCGGCAGCGTCAGGATCACGTCCAGCACGCCCTTTAAAAGCCGCGGGAGCTTCGCAATATAATACGCCGCGAAGATTCCGGCAAAGAAGATGAAAAACGTCGAAATCGCCGCGATACGCAGCGAGTTCCACATCGGATACCAGTCCATATGTAACCCCCGGAAAACAGGATATGGGAAGCGCCCGAATATCGGGCGCTTCCCCGTTTGCGCGAAGGAATCTTACTTGTTAAGCGCGGTGAAGCCGACGGCCTCGAACGTTGCGCTGGATTCCTCGTTGCAGCAGAACTCCAGGAACGCCTTTGCGGTGTCAACATTCTTGGAGACATTCAGCACAGCTGCCGGAGAGATGACTTGGCCGCACATTTCGGCGGTCGCGTAGTCGGCAATCGTCAGGCCAGCGGAGAACGCGTCGGTGCAGTAGATGATGCCGCAGTCAACGGTTGCCTCGGAGACCTGCGTGGTGACCTCCTTGACGTTGGAGCCGTAGGTGATGGAGCCGGCAGCAGCCAGAGCCTCTCCGTCGAGCTCGTAGTACTTGAGAATCTTCTGCGTGTACTGGCCGACGGGCACGTCGGAGTTGCCCATCGACAGCAGCATCGGAATATCCTCTTCGGTCACAACATGTCCCTTGCGGAACTGCGCGCCCTTGAACTCGCCCGGCACGATCCGCGTCAGATCATGACACAGCACATGGCCGACAGCGTTTTTCGTCTCAATCAGCTTCATACAATGCCTCCTGCGAAGCGTTATTCTTTAGCTTAGATATCGTAGCATATTGTGTCGAAATTCTCAAGGCGCTTGTCCGGCATTGTCGGAAGGTCAGACAGTTTCGTCGGATATTCTTGACGCACCTGGCGATTTTTGCTAGAATGCCCTTGTCAGCAAGCAAACAGGAGGTGTATCATGTCCGACGGAAATACGATTTTATCGGTCGCCAAGGCGATGCAGCTGTTAGGCCGCCTGAGTGAAGCTGCGCAGCCCCAGACACTCAAGGAGCTCAGCGAGCGCTGCGGCTTTCCGAAGAGCACGACCTTCGGCCTTCTTACCACCATGCGCGACTACGGCGTGATCGCCCAGACGCCGGACGGGAAATACACGCTCGGCCTGCGGCTGTTTGAGCTCGGCTGTCAGGTAGAGCGGTCGTGGGACATTTCCAGCGTTGCGCGCCCCTTTATGGAGCTTCTTTCGCAGCAGACGGGTGCAACGGTCGTGCTCTCCATCTGCGAAAGCGGCAGCGTGATCACGCTCGATCAGGTGCAGCCCAGCACCAATCTTCACATCGCGGCCAACACCGGCGCGCGTCTTCCGATCTACTGTACTTCACAGGGCAAGGTATTTCTTGCATACCGGAAGCCGTCGGAAGCGCAGAAGCTTCTTTCCCGCCAGCCGCTGACGCCCTACACACCGCACACCGTCACGGACATTCCAAGTCTTATGCAGGAGCTGGACACCTGCCGCGCGCAGGGCTATGCGCTGGAAAACGGCGAATATAGGATCGGCCTTCGCTCCATCTCCGCCCCGGTCTTCACGCAATCGGGCGAAGCGGACTACACGGTCGGCGTGATCGGTATGTTCCGCAGCGTCCACTCCGATGAGTTTGCCGTCGCCATCGAGCAGGTGCGCGCCGCCGCCAGCATGATCTCCGCCGCACTCGGGTATCAGAGCAAATAGGCCTGCATCATTTGAATTATGTAACGTTAAGGCTCGTAGGGGGAGATGCCCACATCGCCCCGGCGGATAACGCCGTTTTTACGGTAATCTTCGGCGAATTCGTAACTTCTCTTGGGGCGATGTGGGCATCGACCCCTACGTATATTCTTAGAAGTCATTCATAATTATGTAAACTGAACAGAAAAGAGGATTTTTATGGACTACACAGCAGCCGTCATTACTGTGGGCGATCTTGGCAGCCAGGGAAAGCGCGTCGACACGAGCGGTCCAGCCGTCTGCAAGATGCTGGAGGACGCGGGCTTTCGCGTCACGCACACCGCCATCGTCCCGGACGAGCAGGCGGAAATTCAAAAGGCGCTTATCTCGTGCGCGGATGAGCTCCACGCGAACCTGATCGTCACGACCGGCGGCACCGGCCTTTCTCCGCGCGATGTGACGCCCGAAGCGACGCTCGCCGTGCTGGATCGTGAAATCCGCGCGATTCCCGTTGCGATGTGGGTCGAAGGCCTCAAGGTCACGCCGCGCGCCATGCTCTCGCGCGCCGTCGCCGGAACAAGAGGGTCGAGCCTGATTCTCAATCTCCCGGGCTCGGAGAAGGCCGCGAAGGAAAATCTGTCCGCCGTCATTGGCGCATTGGAGCACGCGATGCATATGATCGCCGCCGAAGAGCATTAAAGCTTTCAAATTTCAATTTTTTTCAGCGCATGCCGGGCTTTCTTTCGCGCAGACTAAGCGCGAGGTGAAATCGCATGTCCGAAAAACAATCTTCCAAAAAGCCCGTCAACCTTCCTCCGGCAAAGACCTTCCCCTATTCCCCGACTCCGATGGTCAACCATTTCCCGGGAAATGCCGAGGACTGCTTCGACATGGTCAACCAGTACGGCACGTATGAGATCCAGCGCACAGCGGACACCGGAAATTTCTTTCCCGCCATTGCGCAGGGGCTTACCAGGGGCGAGCATTTCGAAATCGGCCGGACAGAGCTTGACAAGCTGGCAAAGGAATAACGCAAAAACGAGGTACAAAGCCATTTCGCTTCGTACCTCGTTTTTTATTTGCATCTTATTGCCACGTCTCCCAGACCTCCGGGCAGTAGCCGACGGTGGCCTGCCTGCCGTTGCGGACGACGGGCGTTTTCATGAGCTTGGGGTTGTCGAACACCTTGTCTTCCTTCGCCCGGTTGTCGTCCATGTAGCGCATGAGATCGATCTCCGGCGCCTTTTTGTCCCAGTCGATGATTCTGTCAATGCCGCCCACGGCGCGAAGCACACTGTCAAACTCTCCGCCCGACATGCCGTAGCGGATAAGATCAATGGACTGGTATTTGATTCTGCGCTCTTTGAACCAGCGCTCGGCCTTTTTTGTATCGAAGCACTTGCTTGCTCCAAAAATCTGGATGTTCATCTTACTCCTCCAGCATCTCGTCCGCCTCGGCCATCGTATCGGCAGAGAACAGGAACTCCCCTCTTGCCGAATAGACCTCAATATGACCTCTGACATACTCCATCCGATATTCCATCTCGCATCGCTCCTTTTGCTTTCTGGAGATAGAATATCATATTGCATGTCCAATAATTTGGACTATTTAGCCGATTTCGGATTATTTTTCAAAACCAGCCCTCGGCCTCGCTCCGCCAGAGCGCGGTCAGCGTCAAGCTTTTCTCCACACGGGTGTTCTCGTCGATCACCGCGCCGTCTTCCGTGACCCAGCCGAAGAACTCGTCGTCGTCACAGTAGGCCTCAAACATCGGGTCGTAGCTGCTTCCCGTCTCATAGACGGCCACGTCAACCTCCAAGGAACCCTTTTCGGTCTGAAAGATCACATAGCTGAAGCCGTCGGAATTTTTCGCGGCATAGTCGCCGTAGAAAAACAGCTTGAGCTCGCGCAGACGGCGCTCGATGAGCCCATCATAAATTTCCGTCCCGGACTTTGTCGTCACATGGCACCAGATGCCATAGGCCGAGGCAAACTCATTGACGGTGTATTTTCCAGAAATGAGAAGGTTTGCAAGCCTGCTCGGGCTCTTTTCACTCATCCAGTAGTCGCCATTATTGTATGTAAAGGAAATGAGCGCGTCGTATTCGTTCGCCTTCAGGCTGATGTTGTTTTTATCCAAAAACGCGTCGAGCTTTTCTTCAAACCCCTGAAGCCGCCTGCGCAGCAGATGGTCTGCCTGCTTTTCGGTGATGCCGTCGGGGTATTCATCCTTTTCGCAGTAGCTGCCGTAGCCGATGGAATACTGCTGATAGTCCCAATAGGCCGTCGCCGTGAAGCCCTCGCGCGCCTTGATGAACTCGACGCCGTCGTCCGTTGTGCGCAGCTCGATGGGCGTGTCGTCATCCAGATCGTCCTCGTTTTCGCCGTCGGTCGTGCCGCTGCGGTCAATGCGGAAGGCGTAGATCCGGCTGACGATGGTCGAAAGCTCCGCGCGCGTCAACGAGCCCTCCGGGCGGAACGTGCCGTCCGGATAGCCGCCGATGATGCCGATTTCGCTGAGCGCATGGACAAAATCGTCGTTCGTGTCGGTAAATTTCTGCGTCATATCCTGCCGCGCCGCACCGAGTGCACGCGCCGTGACCTTCGCGGTCAGAAGACGGCTCATGTTGACATCGAGGTCGGTGATCTCCCCGCGCTCTAAGATCCCGGCCTCCAGCGCAAAGTTGAGGTAGCCTCTTGCCCAGTGGCTGGCGGCCTGCTCGGGCTCCGGGTAGCCGGCGGCCAGAACGATCATCTTGAGCGCCTGTCCGGTCGTGACCTTGTCGTCCGGGCGGAACGTTCCGTCCGGGAAGCCGCCGATAATGCCGTTCCGGTAGAGATACATCACATCGTCATAATACCATCCGGCAGACGTCACATCCGGAAACACCGTTTCCTGCTGCTCCTCCCAGAAATATTCCTGCTGCTCCGCGTCATACCAGTTATCGGTTTCTGCTGCGCAGACTGCCGCGGTCAAGGCGGCAAGCAGCATCACGCTCAGGACAAGACGAAGGCTCCATCGCTTCAACATCCGCGCACGCTCCTTTCTGAAATCCCCGGAATATCCGGAGTCAGTTACAAAATTGCTACAATTATAGCAGAAAGAATGACAAAATGCAACCTCCCGGGAATATTTTCCGGGAGGTTCGCTTGTCGTTAGATTCTCTGCTCGATCCACGAGAGAATGTCCGCGTAGACCTCCGTTCGGTTCGTCTCGTTGAGCATCTCATGCCGCCCTTCGGGATACAGGCGGATCGTGACATTTTTTAGCCCCGCGCGCTTGAACGCGTCGATGCAGCGAAGAACGCCCTCTCCCATCGCGCCGACGGGATCCTGCATGCCCGAGACAAAGAGCACCGGAAGGGTCTTATCCATCTTCTCGAGGTTCTCTTTCTTCTGGTTCATCGAAATGCCCGTCAGCATGTCGCGCGTGAGGCCGACCGTCGCGTCAAAGCCGCAGTGCTCGTCCGCCGTGTACGCGTCGACGACCGCCGCGTCCGAACAGATCCAGTCGTTCGCCGTCCGGTTGGGCTTGAACTTCTTATTGTACGCGCCGAACATGAGCTCCTTCAAAAGCCCGCTGCACCCAGTCTCGCCCACGCGCAGCTGCTCGAGCTTGCAGAGCGCAAGCCCCGCCTTGAGTGCCGCCTCCGGCTGCCAGCCGGTGCCGGAAATGATCGCGCCCGCGAGCTCGCCGGGGTACGTATACAGATACGTGCGCAGCAGGAACGAGCCCATGCTGTGCCCCAGCATCAGGTACGGAAGGCCGGGATAGCGCTTCTTCATCTCTTCAAAAAGCGACCGCTCATCTCGCACTGCCGCCATCCAGCCGCCATGAAAATACCCATATGTGCCGCCTTCTTCGACAGAAAGGCCGTGCCCCATGTGATCGTCCGCGCAGACGGCAAAACCGCGTTCGGTCAGAAAGCTCGCGAAATGATCATATCTTCCGATGTGCTCGGCAATGCCGTGGATGATCTGCACCACCGCGCGCGGCGCAGCTTCCGGCGTCCAGAGCGCGCAGTGAATGCGGCCTGCGCCGTTCGAGGGCAGGTAAAATTCCTCCATAAAATCGCTCCTTTCGAGAATAAGTCCAAATTATTGTACATACCGTCTGCTATGATAGCCTTGATAACAAAAGGAGGTATCTTTTTATGCAGACAGGCCGTGTCATTTCATTATACCCGCAGCAAAGCTTCTCAGACAAAGCGCCCGCGCGCCCATCCAGAAAAACCGCCCGCGCGTTTCGGAAAGCAGCCGCCATCGTCGATCTCACCGTTACCGCAGCCATCGGCGTCGGCGTTCTGGTGTGCTTCGGGCTGGTGTTTACGATGCTTTAATCCGCGTCGAAGTTTGCCAGAAGCTCGTCCATTGTCTGGCGCCTTCGGATGCAGCGCACTTCGCCGTTCTCAAGCAGAAATTCCGCGCAGCCGGGGCTTCCGCCGTAATTGCTCGCGAAGCTTCTGCCGTCCGCGCCGGTATCGAGGATCATCACGCACTCGCCGGTCTTCAATTCCGGCAGGACGCGGTTGGCCGAAAAATGGTCGCGCAGATCGCACAGCGAGCCCGCCACGCGCGAAAGCCTTCGGGGTCTGCTGTCCGGCGCAAGCGGCGCGGCGATCCGGTGGTTTGCGCCAAAGGCAATTTCCCGCAGAAGCTGCGCGCAGTCCGCGTCCAGAAGTACAAGCGGAATCTGCTGCTGCTTGACAGCAGCGACCCGTGTGACCAATACGCCCGCCCTTGCAGAGAGCAGCCGCCCTTCCGCCAGCACCAGCCTCGGCTCTAAGCCTGCGGGCGAGAGAATTTTCTCGTAGCTCTCCCGCACGCGCGCAGACACCGCTCCGATATCCGGCGCTTTGTCCGCCGCGCGGTAGTCTATGCCGAGGCCGCCCGAGATCAGGATGCTGTCAGCCGCAAGATCGAGCTCCCGCTTGAGCCTGACAGCAAGATGAAACAGCATTTCCAGCGCCGCGTAAAAGCGAAGCGGCTCGAGCTCCTGATCGCGCAGAAAGACCGCCAGCCCGATCGACTGCGCGCCGCTCGCCTGAAACCGGCGGCACATGGAAACCGTCTCGTCCACGTTCATCCCGAGCTTACTTTTTTCAAAATCCCAGACCGTGCGCCCCGCCATTTGCAGGCTCCCGCCGGGATTGACGCTGAGGATCACGTGCTCCGGCGGAGCCGGCGGCAGTGCGTGCGGCGCGTCGATGAGCTGCACGGCTCCGATCCTCTGGGCGTAGGCTGCCGCATGACCGTCCGCGCAGACGGGCGCGTAGATCGTCCGGCTGCCGTCAATATCCGCGCGGCGCGCCAGACGAAGCTCCGCCTCACTGCCGCAGAGGATCCGGCAGCCAGCGTCTTCCAACACGCGCAGGACAGCCGGATTCGGGTTCATCCGCGCCGGAAAGCAGAGCTCGAAGCCCTCGTTCCACGAAAACGCCAGCCGCAGATCGACGCACGCCTTGTAAAACTGCTCCGCGTCATAGAGATAAAACGGCGTCGGCAGCTCCTGCAGGAGCTGCTTTAAGAGCTTCGGTGGTACAAAGCTCTCTCTTGCCCTGTCCTTTTTCGCCGTCATCGTTTGTTCTTTTCATACAGGATCCGCAGACCTTTCAAAAGAAGATCCCGGTCATAGTGGATCTGCGTCCGGCACATCGGAAGCACGAAGCGTGAAATGCCGCCCGTCGCGATGACGGTCGCCTTCGTGCCGAGTTCTTCTTCCATGCGCGTGACCATGCCGTCGATCATGCAGGCAGCGCCGAGCATAATGCCGCTTTGCATGCACTCGAT
>CAKUNY010000029.1 GCA_934668605.1 uncultured Oscillospiraceae bacterium
CATTTTTGCTGTTGGCCGCGCTGGTGCCTGCTGTGTTTCTGATGGTGCAGGTGTACCGGCTCGACCGGATCGAAAAGGAGCCGGCGGGGCTTTTGCTGAAGCTGGCGCTGTTCGGCGCGCTGTCGGGCCTAGCCGCGGGCGCGATCGAGGGCGCGCTCACGCGCGTGCTGGATGTGACGCTTGGCGGCAGCATGCTGCGGCTGGTGCTGGAGAATTTTCTGGCCGTCGCGCTGGTGGAGGAAGCCTGCAAGCGCTGGGTCGTGCTGAAATTTGCGTGGCGGCATCCGGCGTTTGATTACCGGTTTGACGCGGTGGTCTACTGCGTGTTTGCCGCGCTCGGGTTTGCGGCGCTGGAGAACATTCTCTATGTTGCGGAATACGGCTTTGGCGTCGCGGTATCGAGAGCGCTGTTGTCTGTGCCGGGACACTGCTTTTTTGCCGTGTACATGGGTATTTACCTCGGGCAGGCGAAGATGGCCGAGCGGGCGATGCAGCGGTATTATATCGAGCTCCCCGATGAATCGCCCGGGCAGTATCTGCGCGCGAGTTTGCTTGTCCCGACGCTGCTGCACGGCTTCTGGGATTTCAGCCTCAGCGTGGGCGGCTGGCTGATGACCGTGCTTTTTTATCTGTTTGTCCTCGCGTTTTTCATCGACGCATACCGCAAGCTGCGTTTTGCAGCTGGTTCCGACGAACAGCTCTGAAAGATGGTTCCCGTTTAGGCGTGATCGATAAAAAATATAACGATCCTGGTAGATTTTTTGGTGAAGTTCTTGCAGGATGCTAAAAATAATTGTATAATGCAAATAGATTTTCAGGAGCTCGCGCAGAATCTGCCGGGCTCCTGCTCAAAAACTCGGAATTACGGTGGCGAAATGCCGAGAACAGAGCTTCTGTGACGTGAGAACCGAAATTCAGGTTAAGGGAGTTTTTGCAATGGCTGTCTTTTTTGTCAATGGCAAAGAGGTCGAGGTACCAAAAAATCAGAAGCTGCTGCGGTACCTGCGCGACGAGCTGCATCTCACGTCTGTGAAGGATGGCTGCTCAGAGGGCGCGTGCGGCGCATGTACGGTGATCATCGACGGCGAGACCATTCGCGCGTGCACGCCGATGACCGACCGGCTGGAGGGAAAACATATTATTACCGTCGAGGGGCTTACCGACGAAGAAAAAGAGCTCTATACGTACGCTTACGGCGAGGCGGGCGCCGTGCAGTGTGGCTTCTGTATTCCGGGTATGGTGCTGTGCACGAAAGCGCTTCTCGATCAAAACCAGAACCCGACGGACGCGGAAATCCGCTATGCGCTGCGAAACAATTATTGCCGCTGTACGGGCTATGTGAAGATTATCGCGGCCGTGCGTCTGGCGGCGAAGCTTTTAAGAGAGGGCGGACACGTTCCGGCGCCATCGGAAACGGACTGGAAGGTCGGCTCGAGCGTCCACCGTCTGGACGTGGAAGAAAAGGTGCTGGGTTACGGAAAGTACCCCGACGACTGCTATGTGCCATATATGACCTACGGCTCGGCCGTCCGCGCGAAATATGCCCGGGCGCGCGTCAAATCGATCGACGCTTCCAAGGCGCTTGCGCTTCCCGGCGTGTGCGCAGTTCTGACGGCGGACGATATCCCGGGCTCGAACCTCGTTGGCCACATCAAGCACGACCAGTATACGCTCGTGCCCGTCGGCGGTCTGACGCACTATCTTGGCGACGCGATTGCCCTCGTTGTGGCGAACGACCCCGAGACGCTCGAGAAGGCGAAAAAGCTCGTGCAGGTCGACTACGAGGTGCTTCCTGCGGTCCACAGCCCGTTTGAGGCGATGAAGGACGACGCACCGCACGTCTTTGACGAAGAGGGTACCAACTTACAGGCCATCCGCCATGTGAGCCGCGGCGACGCGGCGGGCGCGATCGCAAGATCCAAATACGTGATCTCCCGGCACTTTGAAACGCCGTGGACCGAGCACGCGTTCCTGGAGCCAGAGTGCGCGGTTGCCTATATTGACAGAGACGGCGACGTGATGCTGCTGACGACCGACCAGTCGTCGCACACGACGCTCCATGAGTGCTCGCTGCTGCTGGGTACGAAGAAAATCAAGGTCGAAAACCAGCTCGTGGGCGGCGGCTTCGGCGGAAAAGAGGACATGTCCGTCCAGCACCACGCCGCGCTCATCACCTACGTGACGCATCTGCCGGTCAAGGTGAAGCTCTCAAGAGCCGAGTCCCTGCTGGTACATCCCAAGCGGCACCCGTTCTGGATGGACTTTACGATCGGCTGCGATGAAAACGGCATCATTCAGGGCGTACAGGCGGAGGTCGTGTCCGATACCGGCGCGTTCGCCTCCCTCGGCGGCCCCGTTCTCGAGCGCGCCTGTACCCACGCGGCAGGCCCCTACGCCTATGAAAACTTTGAAATCAAGGGCCGCGCGTATTATACGAACAATCCCCCTGCGGGCGCGTTCCGCGGCTTCGGCGTGACGCAGACGTGCTTTGCAATTGAGAGCCTGCTCAACGAAATGGCGGAGAAAATCGGCATCAGCCCGTGGGAAATCCGCTACCGCAACGCGATCCGTCCGGGAGGTGTGCTGCCGAACGGCCAGATCGTGGGCGCGGAGACAGGGCTTGTCGAGACGCTGGAGGCCGTGAAGCCTGCGTTCGACGAGGCGGTGAAGGCCGGAAAGCCCGTCGGCCTTGCTTGCGCAATGAAAAACGCGGGCGTCGGCGTGGGTTTACCGGACTATGGCCGGTGCAAGCTGATTGTCGAAGAGGACGAAAAGCTTCATATCTACGCGGGCGCGTCGTGCATTGGGCAGGGACTCGGCACGGTTCTCGTGCAGATGTGCGTAACGTCTACGCCGCTTTCGCGTGACCAGATCGTCTATGAGCGCTCGAACACGTGGATCGCACCGGACTCCGGCGATACCTCGGGCTCACGTCAGACGCTCATCACGGGCGAAGCGTGCCGCAGAGCGTGCGAAAAGTTCTGCGCGGCGTTCGAGGGACACACGATGAAGGACCTGAACGGGCAGGAATTCTACGGCGAATATTACGCGAAAACAGACCCCCTCGGCGCGGATAAGCCGAATCCAGTTTCCCATGTTGCGTACGGCTACGCGACGCAGATGTGCATCCTCGACAAAAAGACCGGAAAGCTCGAGAAGATCGTCGCGGCGCATGACGTTGGCAAGGCCGTGAACCCACGCTCGTGCGAGGGACAGATCGAAGGCGGCGTGGTCATGAGCATGGGCTTTGCGTTGCGCGAGCAGTACCCGATCGACGAGAATTGCAAGCCCATCGACAAATACGGAAAGCTGGGGCTCTTCCGCGCGCATGAGATCCCCGAGATCGACGCGATCGTCATCGATAAGCCCGGTCTGGACGTGGCCTGCGGGGCCATCGGCATCGGAGAAATTACATCGATTCCGACCGCGCCCGCGATTGCCGAGGCCTATTACCAGTATGACCACGAGCGCAGGACCGTTCTGCCGCTTGCACATACGCCGTATGAAAGGAAGGTGTGAGTATGGCTGTCAAAAAACGCTTTCCCTATCAGGCTGCGCTTGTAGCCTGCAACGGCGGCTGCCGCGCAACGGCAGCGTGCGAATACGGCTGCGTCGCGTGCGGCCTTTGCGTCGGCGTGTGCAAATTTGACGCGATCGAGATAAAAGACCTTGGCGTGGCGCAGGTGAACGAGGATAAGTGCATCGCCTGCGGCGCGTGCGTGCGCGAGTGCCCGCGCGAACTCATCCATATCCACGCGTGCGCGAACCCTATCGTCGTCAAGTGCTCCAACAAAGACCTGGGCAAAAACGCCCGCAAATACTGTGAGGTTTCCTGCATCGGCTGCGGCCTGTGCGAGAAGGCATGTCCCGCCGGTGCCATCACCGTGACGGAGAACCTGTCGCATATCGATGAGAGCCTCTGCCTGTCCTGTGGGCAGTGCGCGGTCAAGTGCCCGCGAAACGCGATCGCCGACCTCAGAGGCATTCTGACAGACTAATGGCATGGAGCGTCCGAAGAAAACCTTCGGGCGCTCTGAGACTGTCAAAAAAGCTGACGCTTTCTTGACAGAAGGGGCTGCGCCTCGACTGCGCGCATAATTTGTGCGCCTTTGGCGCACAAATTCCACACTTGCGAGGCGATATGTATTTTTACCCGCAAGGGGCACGCGACATCCGTAAGCGGTAAAACCGCTAACGGCTGTCCTGTCCGGTCGGCAAAGCCGCCGGATAAAATGGATTTCATTTTTATTTCGCCCTGCGGGGCGAAACTCTACGAGGTTTTTTGACACACTGAGAGTGTCCGGAAATCCGGTTGCTTTTTGGAGGAAAAGCGGATAGAATGGAAGCACTAAGAGAAAAGGAGCGTGTTAGCTTTGACACACGAACCGACGCTTGTCATTATGGCGGCCGGCATGGGCAGCCGCTTCGGCGGGCTCAAGCAGATGACGCCGGTAGACGAGGAAGGGCACTTCATCATCGACTTTTCGCTCTATGACGCGTATCGGGCGGGCTTCCGCCGTGTAGCGTTCATCATCAAGCGCGAGATCGAAAAAACGTTCCGCGAGACGATCGGCGCGCGCATGGAAAAATGGTTCCACGTCGACTATGTCTATCAGGAGCTAAGCTGCCTTCCGGAGGGCTTTGCAGTTCCCGCGGGGCGGAAAAAGCCGTGGGGCACGGGGCATGCGGTGGCCTGCTGCCGGGGCGTGGTGAATGGCCCCTTTGCCGTGATCAACGCCGACGATTTCTATGGCCGGGGCGCATATGAGGAGATTTACCGCTTCCTGACGCAAAACGAAGCGCCGCACCATTACGCGATGCTGGGCTATCAGCTGCGCAACACCGTGACCGAGTTCGGCTCCGTCGCGCGCGGCGTGTGCCATGTAGAAGACGGGATGCTGCGGGATATCACCGAGCGGACGAAGATCTTCAAGCGCGGCGAGGACGCGGCCTATACAGAAGACGGCGAAACGTTCACGCCGCTTTCCGGTGACAGTCTCGTCTCCATGAACTTCTGGGGCTTCACGCCGGAGATCCTGGATGAGCTCTGGGAGGCATTCCCGGCGTTTCTGGCGGATAATCTCCCGAAGAATCCGGAAACATGCGAGTTCTACCTGCCGTCGTTTGTCGGAAGCGAGCTTGAGGAGCGAAAGGCCAGCGTGCGCGTGCTGCCGTGCATGGAGACGTGGTACGGCGTGACCTACAAGGAAGACCTTCCCAACGTGAAAGCGGCCATTGCCGAACTCAAGCGGGAGGGGAAATATCCCGCAAGGCTCTGGGAATAATGCGCAAAACGCCCGCGCGAAAGCAGCAACAGCTTCCGCGCGGGCGATTTTTGGTTGGTTGTATGGTGGTTGTTTGTGTCAGGCGTTGTTTGTGAAATGAACCGATGGCATCCCTCCCGGAAAGAACTTGCTTCACAAATGCTGTTACCAAATTGTAACCTCTTTGCCTTTATTATAGCCGAAATTCTCCTGCGCGCAAGGGAAGAATTCTTAATTTTTTCTGAACTTCTTGCCCCGGTTGTAAAATCCGGCGCGATCTAGTATAATAACCGCAAAAAGACGCAGGAGGATCGGAAATGCCGGACAGACTGGGACAGGAAAAGGATACAAAACGCAGCAAAACGCTTCTGACCGTGGCGGTGGTGCTGGTGGCTCTGAACGTGCTGCTGTTTTTCCTTGTGCCGACGCAGAAGAATATTGCCATCGACGAGGACGCGGTCATTTACAGCGTCTCGGATGAAGGCTATGAAAAAACCTGCCATGTGACGCTCACGGGAACGCTCACGCAAAGCGTGCTCCTGAAGGACGTTTTCGGAGGCTCGCTGTACATCCCGGACGTTCCGGGGCTGGAGGACAACATGACCATCCGCCTGACGCGGCAGAACGGCGCCTGGGAGGGCTATATCTACGACTGGGCGGGGCAGATCATCGCAACCGGCGTCTGGGACGTGGAGGCGACAAAGGACTTTGAGCACATCACCATCGCCTTTGCCACAACGTATGAACGGAACGGTGCTCAGGTGCATGCCGGCTTCGACCGGGACAATGCGACCTTTTTGAGCCTTGGCGCTCCCAACCGCGCGTATGCGCTGCGGCAGTTCCAGGAGCTCATTTTAAAGCAGAAATAACGACAGCACTGAAAAAAAGCGCCCCGGAGAACCGGGGCGCTTCAGCGTGTCAAAAAACCTCGTAGAGTTTCGCCCCGCAGGGCAAAATAAAATGGAAATCCATGTTATCCGGCGGCTTTGCTGACCGGAAACATACATATCGCCTCGCAAGTGTGGAATTTTTGCCCCATCGGGGCAAAAATTATGCGCGCAGTCGAGGCGCAGCCCCTTCTGTCAAGAAAGCGTCAGCTTTCTTGACAGTTAAAAGCGCCCCGGAGAACCGGGGCGCTTTTCGTTCAGGATCGTTTTTTAAGCGCTGCGTCAATGTCGCCGATCATGTACAAAGAGCCGTAGCACAGAACCACGCCATTTTCTCCCGCGTGCTTGATGGCAAGCCTCACGCCGTCTTCGACGACGCCGCAGGCCGTGACGGGCTTTCCGAACTGGCGCAGATACTCGGCAAGGCCTTCCGCCGACATCGCGCGGGGATTGGCGGGCGTGATGGTGATGAACTCCTTGGCATACGGGGCGACGTTTTTGTACATGCAGTGGAAATCCTTGTCGCCCAGAACGCCGGTTAAAATCGTGAGCTCGCGACCCTTGAGATAGTCGTCGATGTTTTGCACAAGCGCCTCGATGCACTGCGGATTGTGCCCGCCGTCGATGATGAAAAGCGGCTTCTCGCGCATGAGCTGGAAGCGCCCCGGCCACTGCACGGTTTCAAGACCCGTGCGAACCGCCTCGTCCGTCAGGTTCCAGCCCTTGGCCTTCAAAGCGTCCACTGCCGCGAGAACGACCGCCGCGTTGTGGAGCTGATGCTCGCCGAGAAGCGGCAGCTTCAAATGCGCAAACCGCCCGCAGGAGAATACCTGCCCCGCAAGGCCGTGCGATTCGAGCCGGATGGAATCGAAGTCCGCCTTATGGAGCCTTGCGCCGACGGCTTTGCAGCGATCTTCAAAGACCTTTTCCACGGACGGCTGCTCCCGGTAGATGACGGCGTCGCAGCCGGGCTTGATGATACCGGCCTTTGTCGCCGCGATTTTCTCCAGCGTGTCGCCCAGAACCTCGGTGTGGTCTAAGCCGATGTTGCACAAAATGGCGGCTTCCGGGGGCAGGATAACATTCGTTGCGTCAAATTCGCCGCCCATGCCGACCTCGCAGATGACGATGTCGCATTTTTCGCGCTTGAAGTATTCAAAGCCCAGCGCCGTGACCATTTCAAACTCGGTCGGCTGCTCGAAGATCGAGTCTGCGAAGGGCTTGATGTACTCGGTCAGCTCGCAGATGGCCTCGTCGGGAATCTGCCGGCCATTGATCTGGATGCGCTCATTGAAGCGGAGAATGTAAGGAGACGTGTAGAGACCTGTCTTATAGCCCGCGGCCTGGAAGATCGAGGCCAGCATCGCGCAGGTCGAGCCCTTGCCATTCGTGCCTGCGACATGGACAAATTTGCAGGCGCGCTCGGGATGACCCAGCTTATCGAGCAGCGCCTCAATGCGCTCGAGCCCGGGAATGCTGCCCTTCCAGCAGACAGCGTGGATATAGTGCAGTGCTTGTTCCAGCGTCATAACGAAAAACTTCTTTCTTTAAAGTCAGTCCTCCTGCGCCTGTCTCTGCGCGCCGGAAACGGGCGGCCAGAGCTTCGCGCTGGAGAATACCTTTGCTTTATACAGCAGCCATACGATCAGAACATCGAGCACGAACGTCACGCCGAACTGAATCGAGCGCGATGCAAGCTTTGTCAGGAAGAACGCTTCAAATGCGTCTGCGCCGTAAACAAAAGCCAGCGACCAGCTCTGATAGAGAATGGAGCCCAGGACGATCGCGGGCAGAAACGCCAGGCCGATGGTCAGGGGATTCGTCTTCCTGGCGAGCATCGGGCGGAAGAAGCCCGCGCACAGGCCGTAGAGGATCGGCGGAACACAGAACAGGGGATTATAGCCGTAGCCCGAGAACAGACAGCCGACCAGGTCTGCCGAGAAGCCCACGAGAGCGCCCGGAATGGGGCCAAAGAACATGCCCGCTAAGAAGATGGGCACGGCCTCTAACGAAAAGCGCGTCGAGACATCCGGCATGGGGATGATGAGTCTGGCCAGCACCACGCTGATGGCGGCGAGGACGGCGGATACAACAAGAGTTCTGACGTTTTTGAGCGAATGCGTGCGCGTCTGCGCAACGGCTGCGGATTGGTTTTTAGACATAAAAATAGCCTCCGAATCAAAATGATGGGAGGAGGTTGAATATGGTGATGCGGCGTGTGAAATGTCCTGTACAGATAAGCCGTACGATTCATTTTGACAGCGGATGCGAAATGACACCGCGGAGAAGCTCCTTCGCCCGGCGGCAACCTCCCATCCGACCGGTACTTGACGCGTCATTCCTACTCATGCAACGTTCGACTACGCATGGATTGTTAAATTTGCGGGGCCACATCGTTCCCGCCCTTAGCAGTTCTCCTGTCTCTAGTATATTGCATTTTTGAAAAATAGCAAGAGGTAATCAATAAAAAATTACCGATTTTCGAAAATTTTTGCAAATAATTCACGAGGCTCCCAAAACTCCGGAAAATCCGCACCTTTTGGCGGGCTCGCACGAAGTGCCGGTTGCTTTTCTCCGGCTTCCGGGCTATAATACTCGGGCTGCCTGCGCGGCAAAGACAAAACAGGACAGGTGTTAGCATGTATCGGGACTTGACAAAGGGAAGCATTACAAAGGGGCTGCTGCTGTTTGCGCTGCCGATGATCGCGGGAAATCTGCTCCAGCAGTTTTATAACATTGCAGACACGCTCATCGTCGGGCAGGCACTTGGAAAAAACGCGCTGGCGGCGGTGGGCTCTGCGTATACGCTCATGACGTTCCTCACGTCTATTTTTCTCGGCCTTTCGATGGGCGCGGGCGCGCTGTTTTCGATCTATCTCGGGAAAAAGGACTACGCCTCGCTTCGAAGCGCGGTCTATCATGCGCTTTTTTTGATCTTCGCGGTGACGGCGGTACTGAATCTGCTGGTCTATGTGTTTTTAGACCCGATTTTGCGCTTTCTGCAAATCCCGGCGGAGCTGTATGGCTCGATGCGCGACTACCTCGTGATCATCTTCGCGGGGCTGATCGCGACGTTTTTGTATAACTTTTTCTCGTGCCTTCTGCGCGCGGTCGGAAACTCGGTGGCGCCCTTGTGGTTCCTCGGCGCGGCGGCTATCTTAAACGTCGGGCTCGATCTGCTGTTCGTGCTTGTGTTCTCCTGGGGCATTGCGGGCGCGGCGATCGCAACGGTTTTTGCGCAGTATGTCTCCGGAATTGGTATTCTCATCTACGCGCTGCGCCGCTGCCGGGAGTTTCTGCCGGGAAAGAGCGACCGGAAATTCAGCCGGGCGATGCTTGCGGAGATTCTTGATTTGTCGCTTCTTACCTGCGCGCAGCAGTCGGCAATGAACTTCGGCATTCTTCTCATCCAGCGCTTGGTGGACAGCTTCGGCGCGGTGACGATGGCGGCCTTTGCCGCGGCGGTGAAGATCGACTCGTTCGCCTACCTTCCCGTGCAGGATTTCGGCAACGCGTTTTCCACCTTCACGGCGCAAAACTACGGAGCGGGGCAAAAAGAGCGCCTCAGACAGGGCTTCCGGCAGGCGACCATTGCCAGCGCGGCGTTTTCTGTCGTCATTTCCGCGCTCGTGTGTATCTTTGCAAATCCGCTCATGCGCATCTTCGTGCAGGCGGGGGAGACGGAGGTGCTCGCGGCGGGCGTTTTGTACCTGCGCGTTGAGGGGGCGTTTTATGCCGGCATCGGCTGCCTGTTTTTGCTCTACGGGTTCTATCGCGCCGTCAAGCGCCCGGGCATGTCCGTCGTGCTGACGGTCATTTCGCTCGGCACGCGCGTGGCGCTGGCGTATCTGCTGGCCGGGCGCATCGGCGAGATCGGTATCTGGATGGCCATCCCCATCGGCTGGGTGCTGGCAGACATCACCGGCTACGGCTATTATTTCCGCCACAGGGAAAAGCTCCTGCCGCGGGAAGAGAACTAGCAAGGCACCGGCAGACGCACCAAATAACGCGCAGCAGCGCATACCCGGGAAACGGATGGGTATGCGCTGCTGATTTTTTGAATTAGGCGTTGAGACAGTCGAGGAATTTTTGAAGATGCTGCCGACCCTCCGGCGTGCATTTATAGACGCCTGCGCACTCGAGTACCTGCGCGAAGACCTGTCCGATCTCGAACCGGATAATATCCTCGGCGTTGTCCGCGTTAAATTCCGGGTGCCGCTTTAGGAAGCCTTCCGCCCAGTCGGCGTGCTTGGCGAGTTCTTCATTTTCACGGAGATTTTCGCCGTTCAAAAGCGCCACCCTGAGGTCGGCCATCTCTTTTTTGAGCCGTCCCGGCAGGATCGCCAGACCCATGACCTCGATCAGGCCGATGTTCTCTTTCTTGATATGGTGCAGCTCCTCGTGCGGATGGTAAAGACCCATCGGATGCTCTTTCGTGGTCAGATTGTTGCGCAGCACCAGATCCAGCTCGTACTTGCCGTTCCGCATCCGCGCAATGGGCGTGATGGTGTTGTGCGGCTCGCCGTCTGTTTCGGCGAAGATCATCGCGTCCGGGTCAGAATACTTGCGCCACTTGGCAAGAATTCTGCCCGCCAGCTCACAGAGCTGGTTTTTGTTTTCCGAGTTCAACCGCAAAACCGTCATCGGGTACTTCACGACGCAGCAGTCCACATCGGAGAAGCCCGGCACTTCAAAGCTGAATTCTTTCTCGGCTTTCTCCATCGGGAACGTGTGATGTCCGCCCTGGAAATGCTCATGCGCCAGAATGCTGCCGCCGACAATGGGCAGGTCGGCATTCGAGCCGAGGAAATAGTGCGGGAACTGCTCGACAAACGAGAAAAGCTTATCAAACGCAGAGCGGTCAATGACCATCGGCGTGTGCTGGGTGTTCATCACGATGGCGTGCTCATTGTAGTACACATACGGCGAATACTGAAAGCCCCACGGCTGACCGTTGACTGTGACCGGCATGACGCGCAGGTTCTGTCTGGCCGGGTGCGAGATCGTGCCCGCATAGCCGACGTTCTCGACGCAGAGTAAGCACTTCGGGTAGCCAGAGGCTTTTTTCAGCTTCGCCGCCGCGATGTCTCTGGGGTCTTTTTCCGGCTTCGAGAGGTTGATCGAGATTTCGAGCTCCCCATACTTCGTCTGCGCCGTCCAATGTTCGTCTTTCGCGATGCGGTCACGGCGGATATAATTGCAGTCCTGACTGAGCTTATAAAAGTAGTCCGTCGCGGCCTTCGGGCTTTCCTGATACAAAGCCCGGAAGCTCCGCACGACCTCGGAGGGCTTCGGCGTAAGAACGCCCATGAGCCTGGTGTCGAACAGGTCGCGCTCGGCAATGGTGTCGTTGATCTGTCCGTTTTCGACAGCGTAGTCGCACAGGACGTTCAGGCATTCCGGGAAATCGTAGTGTTTGTTCACTTTTTCGTAGCTCTCGAGCTTCAGTTCTGTCAGAAGCGAATTTCTGGCGAACGTCTCATCGAGCGCGTCGAGCAGGCCGCAGTTTTTTGCGTAACCCAGCAGCGAGTCGACCGCTGCGTATACAGCTTCCAGTTTCATCTTGTAGCCTCCTAATCTGTTTCATGCTGTCGCATCTGAACGTATGGTTTATTCTCCGCGCGGCGCTGCCGTTCGGGCGTCCTGCCCCGCGTCCATCGGCTCCTGGCAGAGCGCAATGAAATCCTGCATGTTCCGCGTCAGAAATTTCTTTCGGTGGTAGACCACGTTGAGCTCCCGCAGAAGCGGCTTTTCCACCGGCAGCATCCGCACAACGCCCTCCCGCGCGTCGCGCTCGACGAGCATCCGCGGCAAAACAGAAACGCCCAGCCCTTCGCCGACGGCGCTGACGATCGCCTGCGTGCTGGCGCTCTGCCAGACGGGGCGGACGGTGATCTGCATGAGAGAAAAGCACGCGTCCAGCAGCTGGCGCACCGAGCTTCCCGGCTCACGCATCAAAAACGGATACTTCGTGAGCGCTTGCAGCGTGACCGATGGCTGCCCGGCAAGCGGCGAGCCCGGCGGGACGATCGCGCGCAGCTCGTCTCGCAAAAACGGGACAGCCAGAAGCTCCGGGCTTAGCGGCTGCGTCTCCAGAAGCGCGATGTCAATTTCGTTGTCGAGCAGCAGCCGCTCAATTTCGCTCGACCGCTCCACGACCGCCTCGATCTGGAGCTCCGGTATGCGCATTTGGTATCGCCGGATAAGGCCGGGGAGAATGTGCGTGCCGATGGTGATGCTCGCCCCGAGGCGAAGAAGACCGAGCGCGTCCCAGTTGCGCATCTGCTTTTCCATGTCGTCAAAGAGCGAGACGATGTGGCTCGCGTAGCCGTAGAGCGTGTTGGCTGCCTGCGTCGGCGCGATTTTCCGGCCGGTTCGCTCAAACAGCTGCACGCCGTAATGTGCCTCCAGCTCCCGAATGGCGACGCTCAGCGACGGCTGCGCCAGATGCAGCTCCTGCGCCGCGCGCGTGACGCTGCCGCAGCGGTAGACCGTGGTGAAAATTTTCATGTGCCGCAGGGTCATGGGGCGCTCCTTCTATAAGAAAATTCTTATTACAGCCATATAATAATAGTATTTTACTTATATGTCAAGACGGACTATACTGTCATGGGAGGAGAAAGCCATGAACCGAAAAAACGTCTTGTGGAAGCTGTTTGTCTCCACGCTCTACCTCAGCGCCTTTACCTTCGGCGGCGGCTATGTGATCGTCACGCTGATGAAGCAGAAATTTGTCGATGAACTGCACTGGATCGAAGAGGATGAAATGTTAGACCTCATCGCCATCGCCCAGTCCGCCCCCGGCGCGATCGCCGTCAACGGCGCGATTGTCGTGGGCTACAAGCTCGCAGGGCTTCTCGGCGCGATCGTTGCGATCATTGCGACGATCATTCCGCCGTTTGTGATCATCACGGTCATTTCGTATTTTTATGAGCTCTTCCGCGATAATTTTCTCGTCAGCAAGCTCCTTTCCGGCATGCAGGCTGGCGTGGGCGCGGTGATCGCGTCCGTCGTGTGGGATATGGGAGGCGGCGTTCTCAAGCAGAAAAGCGCTGTTTCCGATTTTATCATGATTGCAGCCTTTCTGGCCGCGTGCGTGCTTCGCGTGAACGTGATCTATATTATCCTGGCCTGCATCGCGCTCGGCGTTTTGCGGACGGTGCTTGCAAAAAGGAGGAAGGCCGCATGATCTACCTGCAATTATTTTTAAGCTTTTTGCAGATCGGAGCGCTCAGCTTCGGAGGAGGCTATGCGGCGATGCCCCTTATCGAGGCGCAGATCGTCACGATGCACGGCTGGCTCGACCTGACGGAGTTTGCAAATCTCGTCACGATCGCCGAAATGACGCCCGGCCCCATTGCCGTCAACGCGGCGACGTTTGTGGGAACCAAAATCGCGGGTGTTCCGGGCGCACTGGTTGCAACGTATGGCTGCATTCTGCCTGCGTGCATCCTGGTCACGCTGATTGCGAAGCTCTATCTCAAGTACCGGAACCTGTCTGTTTTGCAGAGCGTACTCGGCTCTCTTCGTCCGGCGGTCGTGGCGATGATCGCCTCGGCGGGCGTAACGATTTTACTGAGCGCCTTCTGGGGCGGGCGCACGGTGGTGCTTGGAAGCACCAATCTTCTCATGGTCGCAATTTTCGCGCTGAGCTTGCTTCTTCTGCGCAAAACGAAGCTGAACGCCATCGCCGTCATGGTGCTGGCCGGGGTTTTGAACCTCGCGGCTGGACTGTGCGGCATTGGCTAGTATAAGCACACGCAGTGCGTCAAATAACCTCGTAGAGTTTCGCCCCGCAGGGCGAAATAAAATAGAAATCCATGTTATCCGGCGGCTTTGCTGACCGGAAACATACCTATCGCCTCGCAAGTGTGGAATTTGTGTGCCTTTGGCGCACAAATTATGCGCGCAGTCGAGGCGCATTCCCTTTGTCAAAAAAGCTCCAGCTTTTTTGACAATTTCAAGCGGACTTCCGGCGTGTTTCGGAAGCCCGCTTGCTTGTTTATTCTGCGCCACTCCACCGGCAGGACTCGAGGTCGACCCGGCCATCCGGCAGAAACGGCACGCCCTCGGCCTCTAAAAGCGCTCTGCGAAGCTCCGCATAGCCGCCGCCCGCGATCGAGCCGTCGGATTTGACGACCCGCTGCCACGGAAGCTCGTCCGGGCACCTGCGCATTGCCCAGCCGACCTGCCGCGCCGCTTTCGGCGCGCCCAGCATCCACGCAAGCTGGCCGTAGGAGGCGCACTTGCCGTGCGGGATGTTACGGACAAGGTCATACACGCGGGAGAAAAAGCCGTCTGTATCCTGCATAAAAGCCTCCGATCCCGGGGGTCAAACCTTCGAAGCCCTGCGGTGGCGGCGCTCGCCGTAGAGATAGCGGTAGTCCTTGCGGAGAATGTTCTTGACGAACGGAATGCCGAGCACGAGATCTGCCGCCAGCCAAGCGGCCGGGTCAGCCGCGCACAGGGCATAGAACGCAAGCGCAGGAGCCGCCGCGCTCACCGCGCCGCCTGCGAGGAGCGCCGGAAGGAAGGAGCTGACGAGAATTCTCGCCACAAGCTCCGCCGCGCCCGCCGCAAGCGTAAAGGCCGGACGGCCGATGCCCTGGTCACAGTTTCGCATCAGGAAAATGCCGCCGAGCATCGGATACATCGCGTAGTCGACGTACAAAAAGGAGTTGCCGTAGCGGATGGTGTCGGGCGTAATTTTATCGGCGCTGAGAAACACGTGGAAATACGCGTCGCCGATGGTCATCGCGAGCCCGATGGCCACACTCAGCGCGCACAGGCTCAGCATGATGATGCATGCCTGCACGGAGCCCTGCCGGATCCTTTCGTGCTTGCCCGCGCCGAGATTCTGCGCCGTGAAGCTGGTCATTGCCGTGCCGAAGGCGTTGAGGGGCGTTGCGGTGAGATTGTGGAGCTTGTTGGCCGCGCCAAAGCCCGTCTGCGCAGCGCTCGAGACGATGAGCCCGGCCTGCATGTCAAACTGGACGACGACGCTCTGCATCGTGATGATGCCGACCGAGAGCACCGAGAACTGAAGCCCGAGGGGAATGCCCTGCGAGGCGTGCTGCACCAGATCGTTTTTTGTGATCGCGAAATCCGGCTTATGCAGCCGGAGCTCGGGGTATTTGGAAAACGCGTAAATGAAGCAGCCGATGGTGCTGATGAGCTGGGCAAGCACCGTTGCGATGGCCGCGCCTGCCACGCCCCAGTGGAAGCTGAGGATAAAAAGAAGGTCGAGGCCGACATTCAGAATCGTCGAAAACAGCAGAAATACCAGCGGCGTCACCGAGTCGCCCATCGCGCGCAGAAACGAGCAGATGAAGTTATAAAACAGCTGCGCGCCGATGCCTGCGAAGATGATCGCGCAGTAAGTGAACGCTGCGGTGTAGACCTCGCCGCTCTCCGGGGTCACGTTGATCCACGCGAGCATCGGGTTTAAAAGAAGCAGCGCCAGCGCTGTCAGGAGAACGGTCAGAACGCTCGAGAGAACGATCTGCGTGGCAAGCGAGCGGCGCACGCCCGGCTGGTTGTGCGAGCCGACGTTGCAGGAGGTGATGACGCAGAAGCCCGCCGAGACGCCGAAAGCAAATTGCAGGAAGATGTTCACGATCGGCGCAATATCATTGACGCCCGCGACCTCCGGGGCAGATAGCGTCTGGCCGACGATGGCGGCGTCACTGATGGAATAGACCTGCTGCAGGAGATACGACAGGATGATCGGAAACGAAAAGCGCAGAATGGTCTTCCAGCACGCGCCGTCTGTCAGGTCGATCGGCTGGAACAGCGCAGCAAGTCCGCGCGGGGCAGTGGATTCTTTCATAGAAAAGCGTCCTTCGTGAAAAACATAGTTTTGCTTTTTTCGCAAGTTCCGAGCAATTATACGCTTGGAAACGGAAAAAAGTCAAGAGAAAAGCTGCACGCGAGCGAGTAAAAATAGATAAACCAGAACGTGCGGATTTATGCAAAATGACAGTGTGCGGCGGGGGACGGACACGGGGGGATGCACCGGAGTCAAATGCGTGAGATTTTTGGGCATTTGCGGCAAAATGGCCGGTGGATTTTTGGAAATTGCGGTTGAAAATTCAAGGCCTGTCCGGTATAATGGATTTTCATAAGGGAGTAGTCGGCACCTTGTGCGGCGCGGTCAACACACTGAGTGCAAACTCTGGCCGTGCCTGAAATGACGAGACTTATCTGCAAAGAGGGGCAGATAGGTCTGTTTTTTTGTCTGAATGCCGGCAAAATCAAAAAACAGAAGGGTTGCAAGGAAAATGAATTTTGCAGAATTGCTGGTGCTGGCAATCGGCCTTTCGATGGACGCGTTCGCGAT
>CAKUNY010000030.1 GCA_934668605.1 uncultured Oscillospiraceae bacterium
ATTCAGGAGGACAGCGAATGGCTCATCCGCATGGTGGAGAATCTCCTGTCTGTCACAAGGATCGACGGCGCGAAGGTCGAGGTCGTGAAAACGCCCACCGTTCTGGATGAGCTGATCGACTCGGTTCTCATGAAGTTTTCCAAAAAGCATCCGAATCAGAAGGTCATCACGCAGATACCGGACGAGTTTGTGGACATTCCCATGGACTCGCTCCTTATTGAGCAGGTACTGCTGAATCTTCTGGAAAACGCTGTATTCCACGCAAAAGGCATGACGGAGCTGACGCTTTCCGTTTCTCTCGTGGGAGACAAGGCGGTATTTGAGGTTGCTGACAACGGCTGCGGCATTCCGGAGGATGCGCTTCAAAAGATTTTTACCGGGAGCTACGAAAAATCCGCCGCACCGGTGGACGGGACACGCAGCAATATGGGGATCGGACTATCTGTGTGTGCCGCCATCGTCAAGGCACACGGCAGTGACATGACCGCAGAAAACAGAAGTGGCGGCGGTGCGGTATTCCGCTTTGCTCTGGAAAGAGGGGGTGAGGACGATGGGCAATAACAAATTCAAGATCCTGATCGTAGAGGATGAGGCCAACATCCGAAGCTTTATCAAAGCCAATCTGGAAACCAGCGACTATCAGGTGCTCTGCGCGGAGACCTGCGCGCTCGGCATGATGATGTACGCTTCCCATCATCCGGATATCATCATTTTGGATCTCGGTCTGCCGGATCGGGATGGCATGAGTTTGATTCAAGAGGTGCGAAAGACGGACACTGTGCCCATCATTGTGCTCTCCGCCCGTTCCAACGAGAGGGACAAGGTGGAGGCGTTGGATCTGGGGGCAAATGACTATATCACCAAGCCCTTTGGCACGGAGGAACTCTTGGCTCGTATCCGCGCCGTTCTCCGCAGCTATCGGCATGGCGTGGAAAATGAGAGTACACCCAGCGGCAAATACCAGCTTCAAGATTTGTTAATCGACTATGATAAGAGGCAGGTCTTTGTCGGCAAAGACGAAATCGACCTGACACAGACCGAATACAACATCATAGCCTATCTCTCTATCCATGCCGGAAAGGTGCTGACCTATGCCGCCATCATTCAGGCGGTCTGGGGGTTTTCGGACTATGGCAGTGTCAAGAAGTTGCAAGTCAACATGAAGAACATCCGCAAGAAAATGGGCGTGACGCCCGGCGAAAAGCGCTACATCATCAACGAGCTCGGCGTCGGATACCGTATGCTGGCGGAAGATGAATAGATAACATACTGTGTTTTATTGAAAACAGGCTCAAGGTCAGTGCAAAAATTGCGCCGCAGTAAACAAAGAATAGGCGTTTTTAATGAACCACAAGTCTCTGAAAAATGTCCGAAATTTTCAAAAATTTGCTAGACTTTATCGCTCTTCTGTGGTAGTTGTTTGTGTTACCAAAATGGAAAGGGGAACACAAATGGCGAAAAAACGGGCAAATGGGGAAGGCAACATCCGCAAGAGGAAGGACGGACGATGGGAAGGACGGTACACAGCAGGCATCGACCCGGAAACGGGCAAGCCAATCGCAAAGAGCGTCCTCGCGCGGACGCAGCGCGAATGCAAGGAGAAACTCCAGAAAGCAATGGAGGAGCTTGAGAAGATCGATGTGACGAAGCGCCGGGATTACACGGTTGGGGAATGGGCACAGCTCTGGTATGAGAACTACGCGAAACCGGCTGTTCGCGCGTCCACGGCGGCATATTACAAGAACTACATCGACCAACATATCGTGCCGCGCATCGGGGACATCAAGCTGACGGCGCTCACGACCTTGCAGATACAGAAGTTTTACAACGAAACAAAAGCACACGGACGAGTGAAGCGGTACGAGAACATGGATAATCTGAGTCTCAGCAACAAAACCATCCGAGGGTTGCACACGATGCTGCGACAGTGCTTGGAGCAGGCGGTGACGGAGCGGCTGATTCCCTACAATCCTGCAAACGGCTGCCGCCTGCCGAAGAAAGAAAAGAAGAAAATGCAGATCATTCCACCGGAGAAGATTCGGGATTACCTGAAAGCAGCGGAAGAATGGGGCGTCCTGCCGATGTTCTATCTGGAACTGAGTACCGGCTTGCGGCGCGGCGAACTGGTGGCGCTGCTATGGAGCGACCTGAACTTGCAGACGAAAACGCTGACCGTGTCCAAATCCGTGTCGCGCGGCAAGGGAGAACTGGTCGTGACAGAACCGAAAACGGAAAATTCGGTTCGTGAAATCTATCTCAGCGACGAAGCAATTCGACTGCTGGTCGAAGATCGAAAGAATCATCCGTTCAGCCCGTATATGTTCCCATCGCCAAAGACCAGCGGGATGTATGGCCCGGACTGCGTTGGAAGAATTCACAAGAAGCTGCTGGAAAAGGCGGGCATTGAAGAACACGTCAGATTTCATGATCTCCGTCATACATTCTCGACATTGGCAATCCAGAGCGGCATTGACCCGAAAACGGTTGCGGAGATCCTCGGTCACGCCTCGGCAGAATTTTCGCTGGATGTATATACCCATGTGACAGCAGGCATGAAAAAAGAAGCCGCGCAGAAAATCAGCGGCTTCATGGCGAGTGTCGGATAACGGAAAAAATGAACAGAAAAGCGCATGCCGCCTGCCGGAAAAGCTCCGGCAGGCGGCGAATTCTCTCTTCCGGCGCTTTCCGCTCCGAATTCCCGTTTGGGTCGGGTTTGGGTCAAACGGAAAATGTGCAGAATTCTCCATCGGAAAAAGTTCTGAAAATAAAGAAAAATCCGGATGAAATCGGAAGATTTCATCCGGATTTGGTCGGAGTGTCGGGATTCGAACCCGAGGCCTCTTGGTCCCGAACCAAGCGCGATACCAAACTTCGCCACACCCCGTTAGCTCGATTATTATAGTGAACAAAACCGGTTTTGTCAAGGGGCAAACGCATGTTTTTCTCAAGGCTGCATAAAAATGAACGGGAGGCGATGCATATGGAAAGGACGGAACGCGAAGAAGGACGAAAAACGGGGCGCGCGGCGCGCTGGCTGTCGCGGGCATATTTGTCCCTTGCGCTGGCGGCGGTGGTGCTGACGCTCAAAACGTGCTGTCCCGGCGCGGTGCAGGCGGCGAAGGAGTTTTTAGGGCTCGGAGAGGCGGGGCGGACACAGGCGGCGTTCTCAGAGCTTCGAAACGCGCTTTCAGAAGGGGAGGGCGTTGTGGCGGCGTTTGCCGAGTCGTATCAGGTCTTTGCCGGTGAAACGCCTTGAGATCGCGCCCGGTTTTGCTGCCGCACTGTGCCTGCTGCGGCTGCTGGCTGAGCCGCGTGTTTTCTACGCGTTCGTCGCGGCGGCGGCGGCGCACGAGGCGGGGCACCTGATCGCGATCTGGCTGGCCGGAGGAAGGGTAACAGGCATTCGGCTCGGCGTGTGCGACGCGAGAATCACGGCCTTTGGCCTGGGCTACCGGCAGGAGCTTTTCTGCGCGCTGGCAGGGCCTGCGATGAGCGTGCTTTTCTGCCTTGCGCTGCGAAGGCTTTACCCCACCTGCGCGGCCATCAGCCTTCTTCTGGGGCTTTTTAATGCCCTGCCGGTCTATCCGCTCGACGGCGGGCGGGCGCTGCGGGCGGGGCTTTGCCTATGCTTGCCGCTCGGACGGGCGGAGACAATATCCAATGCGGTAAGCCTTGCGGTCTGCGCGGCGGGACTTTGTGCCGCACTGCTCGGCGTCTGGAAATGGCAGCTCGGTATGACACCGGTATTGATCTGGTGTGTTTTGCTGCTGCGCGTTTTGCGATATGCGGCGGAAGAGGGGGCTTGTTTCTTACCTGCCGGTAAGGTATAATGTCAAAGACTATGAAAAAATTTGAGGTAGAGCTATGACGGATACCTTACACAGAATTCTGCCGCAGGTGCAGAAGCCCGCGCGCTATGTGGGCGGGGAGTACAACCAGATCGTAAAGGACAAACGGGACGTGGACGTGCGTGTGGCGTTCTGCTTTCCGGATACGTATGAGATCGGCATGTCCAACATCGGCATGCGCATTTTGTATGGGCTGATGAACGAGATGCCGGGCGTGTGGTGCGAGCGGGTATTTGCACCGTGGGGCGACATGGAGGAGCAAATGCGAAAACATGCCATTCCGCTCTACGCCCTTGAGAGCCACGACCCCGTGAAAGCGTTCGACCTGATCGCGTTTACGATCGGCTACGAGATGAGCTACACGAACATTTTGAATATGCTGGAGCTCTCCTGTGTGCCGCTTTTATCGCGCGAACGAGAAGGCCTCGAGAATATCGTCTTTGCAGGCGGTGTCTGCGCGGTGAACCCGGAGCCGCTGGCGGAGTTTATCGATTTTTTCTCCCTCGGCGAGGGCGAGGAGATCACGAAGGAGATCATCGAATGCTACCGGCAGGCAAAAAAAGACGGCTGTACGAAGCAGGAATTTCTTCTGCGCGTGAGCAGAATCGACGGCGTGTACGTGCCGTCCTTTTATGAGCACAGCTACAATCCGGACGGTACGCTTGCCGCCATCACGCCCAAAAACGGCGCGCCCGCGCGCGTCAGAAAGCGCATCATGCAGGACATGGACAAGGCCTATTTTCCGACGAAAACGATCGTTCCCTCGACGGAAATCGTCCACGACCGGACGAATCTGGAAATTTTCCGCGGCTGCATCCGCGGCTGCCGCTTCTGTCAGGCGGGCTTCTGCTACCGGCCGGTGCGAGCGAAAAGCGTGGACACACTTTATAAGCAGGCGATTGACTCGCTCGAGGACTCTGGAAACAGCGAAATGACGCTCGCGAGCCTGTCGACGTCCGACTACCGCAGGCTCCCGGAGCTGGCGGACAAGCTGCTCGATTACTGCGAGCCGAGAAAGATCAATCTGTCGCTTCCGAGCCTGCGCGCGGACAATTTTTCGCGCGATCTGATGCTGCGTGTGCAGAAGGTGCGAAAGAGCGGACTGACCTTTGCGCCAGAGGCAGGCTCTCAGCGGCTTCGCGACGCGATCAACAAAAACGTCACCGAGCATGAAATTTTAGAGACCTGCGCCACGGCGTTCTCCGGCGGCTGGAACAGCGTGAAGCTCTATTTCATGCTGGGGCTTCCGACAGAGACGGACGAGGATGTGGCGGAGATCGCCGAGCTCGTCAACAAAATTGTCTACTGCTGGCGGCAGAATGCGTCGAACAAAAAGCGGCGGCTTTCCATCAACCTCGCGACGGCCTTCTTTGTGCCCAAGCCCTTCACGCCGTTTCAGTGGGAACAGCAGATCAGTCCTGAGGAATATCTGCGGCGTGTGCGCCTTCTGCAAAGCTGCCTGACGGCGCGGGGCGTCGACTACCGGTACCATGAGAGCGACCTCAGCAGGCTCGAGGCGGTTTTAGCGCGCGGCGACCGGAGGCTATCGAAAGTCCTTCTGCGCGCGCACGAGCTCGGCTGCAAGCTGGACGGCTGGGACGAGTATTTCCGGTACAATCTTTGGATGCAGGCCTTTTCCGACTGCGGGGTCGACCCGGAATTTTACACGACGCGCGGCTTTGGGGAAGACGAGCTTCTTCCCTGGCAGACGATTGACGTCGGCGTGAGCCGGGAATTTTTTCTGCGTGAGCGGGCGCTTGCGTACGAGTCTGTCACAACGCCGGACTGCCGCACGAAATGCGCCGGCTGCGGGGCGCGGGCTCTGAGCGAAAGGGGGGTGTGCGATGAATAGGCTGCTGTTTGAAAAGCGGGGCGACGCGGTATATCTGTCACACCTCGATCTCATGCGCGTGTTTCAGCGGGCGTTCAAGCGCGCGGGCATTCTCATCTGGCACTCGCAGGGCTTCAGCCCCCGGGCGTATGTGTCGATCGCGCTGCCGCTTCCGGTCGGGATGGAGAGCCGGTGCGAGATTCTGGATTTTGAAATTGAAGACGGCTCGGTGGAGCTGGAAACGCTTCCCGCGCGGCTCAACGCCGTGCTGCCGTCCGGCATTCGGGTGCTCTCTGCCTACGAGAGCGCGCGCAAAATTAAAGAGCTGACCCGCTTGCGGGCGGAGGTGACGCTCGAATATGACGGCGGCGTTCCCGAAAACGCGCAGAAGGCGCTTGCCGCGCTGTTTGCAAGAGACAGCATCGTCATTACCAAGCGCAGCAAAAAGGGCGACAAGGAGCTCGACATCAAACCGCTCATGTTTGCCCTCTGCATTGCGGCGGCAAGCGAAAACGAGCTGCGCCTGGAGTGCGTTCTATCCGCGCAGAACCCTGGGCTGAATCCGCAGCTGCTGGTGACGGCGATTGAGACGCACCTTCCGGAGCTGAAACCGGACTTTGCGCGCGCCGGGCGCATCGAGGCGCTGGACGAGCAGGAAAACCCCTTCCGATGAGACAGGAGAGTATATGCAGGGACATGTTACCATATTAGGCTATACGCCGAACATCGAGGCGATGATCGCCTCCGGCGGCAGAATTTCCACAATGGACGGCACGGCGGACGAAATTTTTGAAACCTCGCTTGCGGCCGGAAAAGAGAAAAACGAAAAGCTCATCGGGAAGGTTCTCTCGTCGGGACACACGTCTGTTTTGGAGCACGGATTTGTGAATCTCGCGTTTGAGAACGTTTCGGTGCTGGCCGAGCAGTTTCTGATCGAATTCCGGCTTGCGTCCTTTACGGTCAAATCCCGGCGCTATGTCGATTTTTCCAAGGCGGGCTACGTTTCGCCGGACTGGGAAGACGGCGCGCAGAAGGCGATGTTCGACGAGGCGGTCAGCAGGCTGTTTTCGATTTATGATGAGCTGGAAGCGGCGGGCGTTCCCAAGGAGGACGCGCGGTTCGTGCTGCCGTACTGCTTTTGCAGCAACTTCTTCTGCTCGATGAACGCGCGGGAGCTTCTGCATGTGATGAACGAGCTGCGCTATGGGCGCGGAAGCGGGATCCCGGAGCTCCGGGCGCTGGGCGAGAGCCTTTTTTCGCAGTGCGAGGAAAAGCTTGCGTTTCTGGCTGTTCGTAAAGAGGAACAATATCGCACAAAAACGCTGCCGCTTCCTGCCGGAAAGGCGATTTCTCTTGACAGACCGGTCACGCTTCTGGACGGCACAAAGCAGCCCGAGCGGCTCATCTGCCGGGCGGCGTATCTTGCGCGCGGAATGGAGCTTCCGGAGCTGACAGAGCAGGAGCAGACGGAGCTTTTGCGTGCGCTTCTTGAAAATCACCGCAAGCGCGAGCTGGAGCAGGCGAGCTTTACGCTTTTGTATTCCGGCATGTCTCTTGCCGCGCTCACGCACCTGACGCGCCACCGGATGCAGGCAATGACCGCGCCGAACCTACTTGAAAACGCCGATTACAGCCGGTATGTTCTGCCGGAAAGCGTGAAAAAAGCCGGAATGGAAGCGCGCTACCGGGAGGCGTTCTGCATCGCGGAGGCCGCGGCAAAGAAGCTTTCGGCCGGGAACGCCGGACAAGACGTGCTTTCGTATCTTCTGGTCAGCGGCCTGAAAATTCCGGTCGTCTCGACGATGAACGCGGGAGAGCTCTATACGTTCTTCCGCCTGCGCACGTGCGAACGGGCGCAGTGGGAGATCCGGGAGCTGGCCACCGAGGCGCTCAAGGTTCTGCGCGCGGCGCATCCGGCGCTCTTTTCGCTCTATGGCCCGACGTGCTTTATGACAGGCGCGTGCCCCGAGGGCAGAATGTGTTGCGGGAAGACGGCGCAGGTGAAAGAAACGTTTTCCGGAACGCTTTAAAAATCGAAGGACTGCCGCACGCGCGGCAGTCCTTTTGCGCTCCGTAATTCTTAGGAATTCTTAAATTTCCCGGAAATATCCGGAAAGCTATGGTATACTGGGCGTAAAGGGGGGGAGGGGAAATGCGAAATCGTTTGATCGCATGGCTGCTTCTTGCGTCGCTGCTGCTCTCCGGCTGCGCAAAAGTCGAGCAGACACCAGGCGAGGCGCAGGCTGCGGAGGAAGCCGGGATACAGGCGGAAGAGCCTGTGGAAAAATCCGCGGAGGAGGCGCAGGAAGGAGAACTGCCGCAGATCGAGCCCGGGCAGTGGGCAGAGTATGCGGAAATGTACGACGCGTATTTTCTCGGGGAAGAGCGGCGGCTGCCGCTGGATTTCATGTTCGTAAGGCCGATTTTGCAGATGGCAGACCTTGATCAAAACGGCGTGCCGGAGCTCATTGTGTACCACGGGGTGGCGACGGCGATGATGATCTTCGCGATTTTCACGATCGAGGACGGCACGGTCAAAAGTCTCACGGAGCTTCTGAGCTGGAACTGGGCAATGCCGACGGCAGAGGGCGACTGCATCATTCCGACGACCGAGACGGTCATCCCGGACATGCATCAGGAGATTCTCTGCGACAGCGCGTATGTCACGCTGGATGTGCGCGTGCTGCCGTTTGACCTGTACTATGGCGCAATCTCCGCGCGGCGGGATGCGAAAACCGGGGAAGCCTTCTGGATGTTCAGCTGCTACAACAACAGAACCGTCGATATTGACGGCGTGACGTGCAACGCCGGCGGAGAATACTGGCGGTTTTCAAACAAAGACGGGGAAATCGTCCCCATTCTGATGAAGCGCTTCGGCATCGAGTATGACGAAAACACGCCGTTCGCAGGATACAGTCAGGTGTTTCCGGACGAGAAGCCGGAATGGATCGAGGAAATGGATAGCCAGGCGCCGGTGGTAGACGGCAAAACGTCGGCGGAGCTGACTGAGCGGTTTGTGTCTGAGCGGGATACCGCCTATCCGGCGCTGGATTCTGCGCCCGAGGAATGCAAATTCTATGCAGCGAAGGGCGATTCCAACGAGGAGCTTTTGCAGGATGCGCACGCGTTTTTTGCGCAATTTTCCGCGCCGGGGAACAAAAACGCCCCGGGTGCGTCCAATCAATAAAGCCATAGAGAATTGAGACCCTGAAAGGAGACGGAATATGAAAAGAAGATGGATCGCGCTGCTTTTGGCGCTGACGATGCTGGCCGCGCTTTTGGCCGGCTGCACAAAAAAGAGCGAAACGCCGGCTGAGCCCTCGCAGGAGCAGACCGGGCAGGAGGAAAACCAGACCCAGCCGGATGAGAACCCGACAGAAGAAACCCCGGAGGTTCAGCCGGAAAACCCGGAGGTAACGCCTGAGAACCCGGACGAGAAGCCCTCTGACGAGCAAACGCCCGAGGAAGAGACGCCGGAGGAAGAACCCGAACTTACCGAGGAGCAGAAAAGAAGACTTCGCATCGAGCAGTGCATCGAGGAAAGCACGGTCTGGGCGGCGGACGAGGAGTATAACAACTTCTTTACCGAGGCGCTTCTCAAAAGCCGCTTGGAGGACTTTTTGTTCCAGAACTGGGACAATGTCACCCTTGGCATTTCGGACTTCTTTGACGCGGATGATTTTAAGATGAATCTCTACCAGAACTCGCTCGGCGAGTATTTCTGCGTCCTGTCGCATGAGGACAGCTTCCGGGAGATATCCATCCGCCTGAACGCGGACGGCGCGAGCGTCTATACGCCGGATACGAATGCGGGAGCGGCGAACGCTTCGGCGGAAATCGCGAGTCTGGTCGACGGCGCGAAGTTTGACAAGCGTTACGACGGGTATTATTTTGACGACAAAATGGACGCGCAGGCGAACAAGACCTTCAAGGCCTGGTGCGCGCTGGCGCTGAACGGCTTTAAAAAGACGCTGGAGGGAAACAGGAAGGACTGGCAGCTGGTGCTGGACGACGCGTTCCGGGTGACGGTTTCGTTTGATGAAAACGACCAGTTTGTGCTGGAGCTGCAAGGCAAGACGAGCTACTGGCTCGAGCTGCGCTATCGCCCGGAGTGCGGCGTGTGGGCGGATGTGAGCCTTGTTCCGACGTTTGGAAGCGACTTGTCGGACTGGAAGGTGGATGCGTCGAAGCTGACGGATTCGTATCTTATCTCCCTTGTCCATACGCTCGAGCTCGGCATGACCGCCGCGCCCTTCACGTTTGAGCGGCCAAAGGATCTGACGCAGCAGCAGCTCTGGCTCATGTTCCTTCTGCTCACGCCCAAGCAGGAGCTGGAAGCGACGTATGAGAAAAAAGACGGCATGTATCATATTACGCAGGACATGATGGAAGACACGCTCATTTCGTATCTGCCGTACTACCGGCTTGATCTCACGAAGGATCCCGGCTACGACGAAGCATCGGGCGAGATCATCGTGCCGATGGTGTCCGGCTTCGGCGGCGACAGCCTCGCAAAGCTGCGCGAAAAGAGCGTGGACGGCAACACCGTGACCTTCACGGTCGACTATTACAGCTTCGACGATGTGAATTACACAAACGTCCAGAAGTCCAAGACCTACACCGTTACGTTCAACTATGGCCGCTACTGCTATGAATCCGCCGTGGAGGCTTCGGACTGATCGGATATAAAACAGCGCACACCCCTGAAAAGAAACAGTCGGAATTACAGACACTTCCCGGATGAAAGGAGCGCTTTTTGTGAAAAAACGAGGCCTGATTTGTCTGGCGTTATGCCTCTTGCTGCTGTTCGGCGGCTGCGCGAGGGAGCAGGAGGCGGTAGTGAAGACGCCGGATTATCCCCTTGACGAGCAGACGGTTTTGCATGCATTTGAGGACGCGGGCTTTTCCGTGATGCTGTCGGAGGAGGACACGGATGCGCAGCCGGATTGCGTGCGCGTCACGCTGCGCGACCCGGAAAAGACCTACACCGAAGGCGGCGGGCATGTGCTGCTTGCGTCCGTTCTGACTGCCAACACCGAGCAGGGGCGGGCGATGACGCTTTCGTATTGGGGCGATGAAGAGGAGGCGCCGGCCGCGAAGCTGGATGACTGGAAGAAGCAGCTGGACTTAGCCGAGACGTTTTACGGCCTCAAAGAGGGAACGCTGTATGGCGCATTCTCCGGGATGGAGGTCGGCGGCGAACACGTGAAGCTGGAAGCGGCGGTAGACGGCGGGTACTGCCGGGTGACCTACTGGAAGGAAAAGGCGTGGCTGAACGTGTATCTCACGGCCTCGCGCGAGGCAGCGGCGCTGCTTCTGGACGCTCCAAGATGTCAGGTCGTGCTTCGAAGGTGCTGGACGACGGACGATCAGGGGCGCTATACGACCGTGTTCCAGCCGTACATGGAGGCGAGCGCGGGCGAGGATAACTTCGAGAAGGCGCGCAGCGCATATTACGAGGATTCGTACCGCGCGTATTATGACGGCTTTTCCAGTATTGTGACGCAGGACTGCATCGAAACGTGGATGACGAACCGCGAGCCTTTTAAATACGACAAGCTTGCACTGGAAAACGGCTGTACGATCGCGCCGGGCGAGGCAAGCTTCAAAATTTATAAGCTGTATGACGACGCGGTGACCTACTCGTTCGAGCTGCCGCTTACCATCACGCAGGACTCAGGCGAAACCAGCGAGCAGACCCTCACGGGGCAGATTCAGTACAGCAGCACCGAAAACCGCGTGAGCAAAATCACCTACGACGCGTTCGAGCTTTCCCTCGGGTTAGACGGCTGAATACAGGTTAAAACGCATCCGCCAATATGGGCGGATGCGTTTTGGCGTTATTCGGAAGGCTCCTGCTCGTGCAAGGGTTTGCCGTTTTTCAGGGCTTCGTGCTCTTTTTGCAGTTCGTCATGGAGCTCCAAGGAGTTCCAGCCCTGATTTGTCTCGGTCAGCACGGCCTTGAGGGGAATAGCGGGCAGGCGCGAGGCTTTCAAAAGCGTCAGAAACGCGTTTACCATCGGTTGCGAAAAGCCGCAGAGAACGAGCATCGGCTCGGGGAAGCTTTCGCCGTCATAGACGCTTTCAAACGTGCCGAGCGCGCCCGTAAACGAGCCGAGGCTTTGCAGATACTCCCGCTTTTCAACCGGCCGGACTTTTAACCCAAGCTTCATTGCCGCCATGCGGAGCTTCGACAGGTGCTTGGTGGGGAGGTTATAGGAAAGGATCAGCTGCGTCATGTCGTTCCCTCCTGCGGCGTTCGAAGAAAGCCAAAATAGACGATCATCGCGGCGATTGCCCAGAAGTAGACCATCATATAGGGCTCTTCGAAAATGTTTTCAAAGAAGCAGTGCACCAGCACGCCGAGCAGGCCGCAGAACATGCCGCACACGAGCGGATAGCTCCGGCTGGACTTTTTCTTCCACTGCTGTCCGGTTCTGTAAATGCTCCGGCAGGAGGCCGCAGCCATGCCGAGCAGCATGATGATAAATCCCGCGAGTCCCAGATAGCCGGTTTCGACGAGGGTTTTGAGATAGTAATTGTCGAGATAGAAATACTGCACGTAATCGAGCACCTGGTTCTGCATCGCGACCGCGCCGCCGAACATGCCGTGCCCCACGCCTGTCCACATGCCGGAGGCCTCCAGGAGCTCTAACCCCAACGACCATCTGCCGCCGCGGCCGCCGTTGGTGTTCGCGTCAATGAAGTCCTGCGTAAACAGAAACCCGATGCGCGTGCGCACGAACGGAATGAGCACCAGAAGCGCCAGTCCCGCCGCCAGCAGCAAAAAAAGCCTGCGGTCGACGAGCAGGATGAACAGAATGATCGCCACCGCCATCGCGACCCACGCGCCGCGCGACATCGTAAACAGGCAGGCAAAGCACATGCAGAACGTCGCGAGCCACGCAAAGATCTTCTGCGAGGGCTTTTCCGCGTAATAGGCGAGCGCCGCCGTCATCGGAACGAAGAGCACCATGAAGTCGCCCATGATGTTGGGGCTGCCGAAAATGGAGTAGACCCGCGTCCGGACGGCAGTTTCCGCCTGCGCGACCCAGTTAGACGGCATCGGCGCTTTCGTGATATACTGGTAAATGCCGTGAAGAGACAAAACAAACGATAATGACACCAGCGTCAGATACAGCGTCATGCAGTCGCGATCGTTTCGAATGAGCCTTGTGACAAGGTAGAACCAGAGCAGATACTGGCACGTCGCGCGGAAGCCCGCGATCTGGATGGACGTGTACGGGCAGACGACGCACAGAAGGACGAAGCAGACCGTAAGAAACACGGCGACCGGAAGATCGAGCGGATTGAGCTTCGGCGCGATAGGGGAAGCGGCCTTTTTGCGCTCCCAGATGATCCAGAGGATGCAGAAGAGCAAAAGCGCCTCGTCCCACACCGAGGACACGACCGGAATGGCCAGCATGTCCCGCAGCACATAGTCGATGAGAACGTAAAGCCCGATGGTAAAGAGCAAAATTGCCGTCATGCCGCCGGAGAAGAGCCAGCCGAACGTGCGGCTATTTTGCCCACAGGTGAAAACCGCGCGGTAGATTTGATAGAGCGCGGAATTTTCTACCCAGCTTGTCCCTTTTTGGGATAAGCGCTCGTTGCAGCGGGTAAGGCACCGCTTCGTTCCGCTCCCGTCAAGCGCCGTTGTATCGGACGAAAGGCGGCGCGAGCACCACGCGGCGACCTTGCTTTCACGCCAGCACGAAGCAAAGCCCCGCCGCACCCGGCTTTCTTTTGCCACGCGCGCGCACCACGACAAAATCGCCAGCGCCCAGCGGTACAAAAAGCAGCCTTGCAGCATGTCAGCCATTGTCAGCCTCCATGCCGGAGATGATGCCGGTCAGCTCAAACTCGCTGGTCTTGAGAATGTACTCATAGCCCACGCGAACCTCCTGGCTGCCGACTGTCCAGACATTGCCGGAGAAGGTGCCGGTGGCTTTGATGGTGATGGAGAGGTCGCTGTGGCCGAGCGTGCGGATGGAGGAGACGGCCTCGCAGCCGGTAATTTCGGCGGAGACGAGCTTCGCGTTGTTCACGAGCTGCTTGCCGATCTGCGTTTCGGCAAACTCCGCGACCTCGACGGGCTGGTCTTCAAAGAGAACGGTGAACGTGATTTCGTGGTTGTTATTGGAAACCGACGCGGCGGCTTTTTTCCCAACGAGCTTCCAGCCCACGGCCAGCACAACGGCTACGACCAGAACGAGAACAAGCAGGTCGATCAGATTGATCTTACCGAACAGACGGCCCTTTTCATCAATAATTTTCATACGTGCCTCCAGTAGCTTTGGATTTGGTTGATTCTGTGTGGAAAATAGACTATAATGTCTACAGGTTTGCGCAGCAGGCGCATAGGGTATTTTATCCTAAAACGCAGCAAGAAACAAGAGCCAGACTGTCAAAAGTTTTTTTGACGCGCTGATAAGAGGGAATTACAACTCCGGGAGTTTTTATGAAAATTATCCATTTGATCTCCGGCGGCGACGTCGGGGGCGCAAAAACGCATGTGTTATCGCTGCTTGAAGGACTGGAACGGACGCAGCAGGTGCGGCTGGTCTGCTTTACGGCGGGCGCGTTCGCGGACGACGCGATGGCGATGGGCATTGACACGCTGGTGTTGGACACCGGCGTGCGCAACAGCATCCGGACGCTGACGGATATGATTCAAAGCGAGCACTTTGACATCGTCCACTGCCACGGCTCGCGCGCAAATATGATCGGCGCGATTTTAAAGCGGACGATCAAGGTCCCCATCGTTACGACCGTCCATTCGGACTACCGGCTCGACTACCTCGGAAGACCCTTCCACAGGCTGACCTACGGCACGATCAACACCGTCGCGCTGCGCATGTTTGACTATCACATCGGCGTGTCGGACGCGATGGTGCAGCTTCTTATCTCGCGGGGCTTCGACCCGCAGAAGCTGTTTTCTATTTATAATGGCGTGGAATTTCCGCCGAAGCCCGCGAGCCTTTCGCGGGAGGAATATCTCAAAAGCCTCGGCGTGGCATTTGACGAGGACACCGTTGTTTTCGGCATTGCCGCGCGCTTAAACCCCGTGAAGGACATCGCAACGCTCATCCGGGGCTTTGCGGGCGCGTGCAAAGCCTGCCCCAATATCCGGCTCATTATCGCAGGCGACGGCGAGGAGCGGCAGATGCTGGAGCAGCTGGCTAAAGAAACGTGCCCCGGGGGCTCGGTCGTCTTTGCCGGTTGGGTCAAGGACACGGACAGCTTTTATCACGCCATCGATGTCAATATGCTGACCTCTCTTTCCGAGGGCTCGCCGTATGCTCTGGTCGAGGGCGCGAGAATGCGGTGTGCGACGATCGCAACCGCGGTCGGCGGCATTCCGTATATGATGGAGTCCGGCGTGACGGGGCTTCTGTTTACGCCGCGAGACATCGATACCTTGACTTCCTATATGGTGCGCCTTGTGCAGAATCCGGCGTTCCGAAAGCAGCTCGGGCAGAACTTCTATGAAAAGGCGGAGCGGGTGTACTCGGCAGAGGCGACTGTCAACCATCAGTTGGACATTTACAAAACGATTCTGCGGCAGGCAGCTCGTCCGAAGGAAAAGCGCCGGGGCGTGACGATCTGCGGCGCGTATGGCAAGGGGAACGCAGGAGACGAGGCAATTTTGAAGGCCATTTTGCGCCAGCTCCAGCACATCGACCCCGACATGCCCATCTGCGTGCTCTCGCACAACCCGAAAGGAACGAGACTGACGCACCATGTGGGCGCGGCATACGTCTTCAATCCCTTCTCGTTCCTGCGCGTCATGCGCCGCTCGAAGCTCTACATTTCCGGCGGCGGGAGCCTCATTCAGAACCAGACGAGCACGAGAAGCCTCAACTATTACCTTCTCAGCATCCGGCTTGCGAAGCTCACCGGCAATCGCGTCCTGATGTATGGCTGCGGCATCGGCCCTGTAAACGGGGAGGCCAGCCGGAAGCGCGCCGCGCGCGTGATTGACCGGAACGTCGACGCCATCACGCTGCGAGAAGATCTGTCTGCCGAGGAGCTCAAGGCAATGGGCGTAACAAAACCGAAGGTCTACGTGACGGCAGACCCGGCGCTTTTATTAGAACCCGGCCTGGAGGGCGCGGTCGACGGATTCTTGCTCGGCAACAACCTCGACCCCGCGGGGCGCTATGCGCTGTTTGTCCTGCGCGACTGGCCGGGTTTTGCAGAAAAGAAACAGGCGTTTGTGGAAAGCGCGAAATATGTGAAGGAGGCCTACGGCCTGACGCCGATTTTCTTCGCGCTCGAGCCGGGACGGGATCTGCCGCCCAGCCGGGAGGTCACAGCGGAATTGCCGTTCGAGAGCCCGATGCTCTGCGCGCCGGAGGATGAAAAGCTCATCATCGGCATGATGAAAAAAATGCAGGTCGTGGTGTCCATGCGCCTGCATGCGTTGATTTTTGCCTCGAGCGTGGCCGCGCCGCTGGTCGCTGTGTCGTATGACCCGAAGGTCACGGGCTTCATGCACTACATCGGCCAGAAGCACTGCGTCTATTTTGAAGACGTGACGGCGGAAAACCTCCGCGCGCTCATTGACGGAGCGCTGACGGGTACGGACACGTACAGTGTAGACCGGCTCCGGACGCTCGCGGCGCAGAATGAAGAGATTGCGAAAAAGCTTTTGGAGGAAGACAGATGAAGCAGATT
>CAKUNY010000031.1 GCA_934668605.1 uncultured Oscillospiraceae bacterium
CACCAGAAGAACCTCCTTGCTGGCGTTGGGAAGCTCACGGTCAATGATGCGCGAGATTTTGCCAAGCTCGTTCATGAGGTTCTGCTTGTTGTGGAGCCGGCCCGCCGTGTCGCAGATGATGACGTCGGAGCTTCTCGCCTTTGCCGCCGCGATCGCGTCAAAGAGCACCGACGCAGGGTCCGCGCCCTCGTGCTGACGGATGATGTCCACATGCGCGCGGTTCGACCAGATTTCCAGCTGATCGGCTGCCGCCGCACGGAAGGTATCACCCGCGCATAAAAGCACCTTTTTCCCGCTCTCGCGCAGAAGGTTTGCAAGCTTGCCGATCGTCGTCGTCTTGCCAACGCCATTCACGCCGATGACGAGAATGACGGACGGCTTTGTAGAAAGATCGAGTGTTGTCTTGCCCACGTCCATCATGCCCTCGAGCACCTCTCGAAGGGCAAGCTTCGCCTCATCGACGGTCTTGATGTGCCGCTCGCGCACGACGCTTCTGAGCTTTTCCATCGCCTCTTCGGTCGTCTGCATGCCGAGGTCGGCCAGAATCAGGCTCTCTTCCAGATCGTCATAAAATTCATCGTCCAGCTCGGATGCCGTAAAGACGCTCGAAATGGAGCTTGCCGTCTTGCTCAGACCCTGCTTCAATTTTTCAAAAAATCCCATATTGTCTCCTTTATTGTTACGTTGTCCCTACCTTGACTCCTCTATGACCTTCCCGCACGCTTCCGTTGTATTCGTAGGGGCGGACGTCTCTGTCCGCCCTTGGGAAATAACGAATTTGCCGAAGATTAACGCGTTTCGGCGGACTTTTTTGCAGGCGGACAGGGTCGTCCGCCCCTACGGAATTTTCAAACTCAGTGCGTAGGGGTCGATGCCCACATCGACCCGTTTTTCGCATTTTCAGAAACATTCCGCGTTTATGCCGTAATGCCCAGCTGCTTTTGCAGCTCATCCAGATCCAGATGCAGAATTTTCGAGATGCCCTGCTCCTGCATCGTCACGCCGTAAAGCACGTCCGCGGCCTCCATCGTGCCGCGCCGGTGGGTGATGACGATGAACTGCGTCTTGCCGCTGAACCGGTGCAGATACGCTGCAAAGCGCTCCACATTCCGGTCGTCCAGAGCCGCGTCGATCTCGTCGAGCATGCAAAACGGCGTCGGCCGCACCTTTAAAATTGCGAAATACAGTGCGATGGCCACAAAGGCCTTCTCGCCGCCGGAGAGCAGTGTGATGGTCTTGAGCTGCTTTCCGGGGGGCTGAACCTTAATTTCAATGCCGCAGGAAAGCGGCTCCTTTTCATCCTCCAGTTCCAGCGAGGCTTTGCCGCCGCCGAACATCTCAGTGAACGTCGCGCCGAAGTATTCGTTGATGCGCGCAAACTCGCGCACGAAAATCTCCGTCATTTCCCGGGTAATATCGCCGACGATGGTTTCCAGCTCCGTCTTTGCATGCAGAACGTCGTCGCGCTGGGAAGAAAGGTATTCGTAGCGCTCGCTGACTCTGGCGTACTCCTCGATCGCGCCGAGGTTCGGCGTGCCGAGGGCGGACATTTTCCGCTTGACCTCGCCGATGCGCCGGTTCGCGCCGGCGATCGACTCGACCTCCACGGTCTGCTCCTTCGCGCTCGAGGGCGTCAGCTCGTAGGACTCCCAGAGCTTATCGATGAGCTGCTTCTGCTCGAGCTCGCTGGTCGCCTTTTTCTGCTCGAGTCTCGCCGATTCGCGCTCCAAAAGCAAAATGTCCTTGTTTTTCTCCTGTGCCTGCTTTTCGGTCTGGTTGCGCTTTGCCTCCATCGCCGTGCGCGCTTCGACCTCAGTTTTCAGCGTCTGCTCGTGCGCCTGCGCGGTTTTTAAGAGCGCTTCCATTTCCTCGTACTGCGCTTTGATCTCCTGCTCGGCAGTCTGCATTCTCTCGCGGAAGGACGCAATGAGCGCCTGCTTCTGCGCCTTGTCTCCCTGCATGGCCTCCTGCAAGGCCTCCATCTGAGAAATTGTCTGCTGCGCGGCGGTTTTTTCGGCGTTCTTTTCCGCGATCGAGACGCGAAGGGCGGAGAGCTCCTCCTGCGCGCCGGAAACAGCCTTCGTCTTCTGATCCAGCTCCGCCTGCCGCTGCGACTGTATTGCCGTCAGCTTTGCAAGCTCATCTTCTGTCTGCCGCAGCTGCTGGGAAAGAAGCGTGAGCCGCCCCTCGTCGCTGCCGCTGCGTTTGGAAAAGCGCTCGAGCTCCTGCCGGACAGACTGCTCTGCCTGCGAAACCGTCTGTAACAGCAGCTCCACCTGCTTCTGCTCCTCCGTGCGGCGCAGAACCTCGTCTTCTGCCTCGCGGAGCTCCGCGCCGATATTCTTGAGCTCATACTCCGTTTCGGCCAGCTGGCTCTGCGCGTCGGAAAGGCTCTTCTGCCGCGCGGCCTGCACATCGGAGAGGGCTTTCTGCTCCTGCTCGAGGCGCTTGAGCTCGTTGGCTCTTGATAAAACGCCCGCGCTCTTTGCGCTCGAGCCGCCCGTCATGCTGCCGCCGGGGTTCATGACCTGCCCGTCGAGCGTCACGATGCGCACGCGGTTTCCCGTCTTGCGCGCCATCGCGATGGCGTGATCGAGCGTCTCGGCAATGACGGTTCTTCCCAGGAGATTTTCCAGCACCCCCTGATATTTTGCATCCGTCTGCGCAAGCTCGGAGGCAACGCCCACATAGCCCGGCATGGAAAGAAGCTGCGGCTCAGAGAACCTCCGGCCAGTGACCGTGGAAAGGGGCAAAAATGTCGCCCGGCCGCCGTCTCTTCTCTTTAACATTCCGATGGCCGCCTTGCCGCAGCTCTCGTCATCTACAATAATATTCTGCATCGCCGCGCCAAGCGCGGTTTCGATCGCGGTCGTGTACCGGTCTTCGACGCGGATGAGCTTTGACACGGGGCCATGCACGCCCGAAAGCGCGCCCCGCGCCGCGTCCTGCATCACAAGGCGCACCGCCTTGGAAAAGCCCTCGAAGTCCCGCTCCATCTCGCGCAGCATATTGGCCTTCGCGGCAAGCGTCTTGAGCTGCACGGATACGCCGTCAAACTCCTTTTGGAGCGACTGGCACTTTTCCTGCCTTGTTCTGCGCCGGAGCTCATACCCCGCGATGCGGTTTTTGGCCGACTGCACGCCGTCATTTGCCTGCTCCAGCGCTCTTTTGCACTGCGCTTTCTGCTGCTCGGTCTGGACTCTGCGCGCTTCGTTCGCGGTCAGATCCTCCTGCAAGGCCGCTCTTCTGGCCTCGACCTCCTCCATTGACGCGGTCAAGGACGCGATCTGCGTCTTTTTCTCCTGCGCGTCGGCGCGAAGAAGGTTCTCCTGCGCCGTGAGCTTCAAAAGCGTCTGCTGCGTCGCGTTCAGCTCCTGCTGGAGCAAATCCGCCTTCTGCATGAGCGCCCTGGCCTGCTCTTCCAGCTCTGCGGCGGCCTTGTCGATCGCGGCAATCTCCGCCGTCCGCTCTTCGATCGTCTGCGCGATCGAGCCGCTTCTGGCAGACTGCTCGTCCATCTCCCGCTGCGCGCGCTCGATATTCTCCTGCAAGTGCGCAACCTCGGCCTGTAAGACGGATGCGTCCGCCTCCTTTTTCTGCCGCGCTTCCTGCACCGACGTGATCTTTTCGCGCAGCAAATCCAGCTCCAGGGACTTCTGGTTGAGCTGCAAGGCCATCTGCTCGGCCTGATGATAGAGAGAATTCAGCTCGTCATGCGCCTGCTCGAGAACGAAGGCGGCAGAATTGTAGTCCTCCTGCGCCTTTTTTGCGCTCTCGGCGACCTTGTCAAGGCTGTCCAGCCAGACGGTCACCTCCAGACCGCGCAGTTCATCGCGCAGCGCCAGATATTTTTCCGCCTTCTCCGCCTGCTGGCGAAGGGGCTCGACCTGTAATTCGAGCTCCGAAATTTTATCCCCGATGCGAAGCAGATTGTCCTGCGTGTTGGCAAGCCTGCGCTCGGTTTCCTCTTTTCTGTGCCGGTATTTGGAGATGCCGGCGGCCTCCTCAAAGACCTCGCGGCGGTCGGTCGATTTCTGGGCGAGGATCTCGTCGATTCTGCCCTGGCCGATGTTGGAGTAGCCCTCTCTTCCAAGGCCGGTGTCCATCAGAAGCTCGTTGATATCGCGCAGACGCGCCGACTGCTTGTTGATATAATACTCGCTCTCGCCCGAACGGTAGTACCGGCGGGTGATCATGACCTCGGGCGTTTCGATGGGAAGCGTCCCGTCCTGATTGTCGAGAACCAGCGTCGCTTCCGCGTAGCCAACCGCCGGACGCTTTAATGTGCCGCCGAAGATCACGTCTTCCATTTTTGCCCCGCGCAGGGCTTTGGAACTCTGCTCGCCCATGACCCAGCTGATGGCGTCTGAAATATTGGATTTGCCGCTGCCGTTCGGGCCGACGATCGCAGTGATGTCGCTGTCGAACTGCAAGACGGTTTTATCCGGGAAGGACTTGAAGCCCTGAATTTCCAAAGAACGAAGATACACGCGTTTACCTCTCAAGAAAACATACTATCAAGGTATTGTACCAACTTTTGCGAAGAATTTCAACCGCAAGCGCGCGGACAGACCGCAAAATAATTTTAATAAGCATGATCGCCGGAGCTTCCAAAAGATTCGTAGGGGGCGATGCCCACATCGCCCCGTTGGGTAATTACGAATTCGCATTGGTTTTCCATAAAAACGGTTCGTTCCGCCGGGGCGATGTGGGCATCGCCCCCTACGAACATCCCGGTAAACGTGCAGAAATTCAAAAAATGCAAAAAGAAGAGACGGTTTCCCGCCTCTTCTCATCTTGTTATTCGTCATCTGCCGCAGCCGTGCCGCGCTGAAAGCCGAGGTATCTGGTGCCCTGAAAGCTGAGCCTGCCGGTGTCGCCCTCGACGAGCACACCGTAATCCGAGCCGTCCACGGGCAGCTCCAGCCGGTCGCCGCTTTCAAACTCGAAGGTCACGAAGTACTTGCTGTAGGTGTAGCTGTGCATCATGTCGTCGTTTGAATGCCGGTGCCGGTTCTGCCCGACCTGCATGCGTTTGGAGACGACCTTTGCGTTTGATGTCAGGCGCGGGGATGCATCATTCTTCCGCTCCCGCTTCGCCCGCGATACCAGCGTCCCGACGATCGTGCTGATCACAAAGATGAAGATCAGCAGAAACATCAGCGGAAACACCGCGTTCATAACCTGAAAGCCAAGTCCAAAGCCCATATGCGTACCGTCCTTTCTCTTTTCCGGTTTTTTCTCTTACTGTTTTATAGACGAAGCATACCAGAAAAGGTTCCCGAATGCAAGCGCCGCTCAGTCTTCCTCGCTGCGATACAGGCGCAGGCCTTCCCGGCCTTCTTCGGTGACGGGCTTGAGCCAGCGCATGGAAAGAAAATGCCGCAGACAGAGAAGCGATTTCGGAATGTCCTCGCCAAGATACGCCGTCATCACAACGCCGAGAAACGGCAGATGCAGCACGCGCGCGGCGATGAGCGTCAGCGGGATCGACACCAGCCAGAGGCTGCCGAGGTCTAAGAACATGCCCGTCAGCGTATCTCCGCCCGAGCGGAACACGCCCACGACCTGCACATACGAGACGTTCCGGAAGAAATACTCCAGCGAGCAGAAAATCGTCACCGCGTAGGCCGTCGCGATCGTCGTGGCGGACAGGTTGTCCCCCGTCGCAAAGAGCGCGACCAGCGGCTTTCTTGCCGCCACCATCGTCAGACCCACGAGCAAGCCCATCAGCGGCACGAGGACGGAAAACCGCCTTGCATCCTCCACGCCGCGCCGGATCTTGCCCTTGCCGATCGATTTTCCGACCATGATCACGCAGGCGTTGCCGAGGCCGACGTAGAACGCAAACGCGAGCTCGGAAAACGTCTTGAAGATCGTCATGCCCGCATAATATTCGTAGCCGATGTTCGCGTAGATCCGGTTGAGCGTCAGCATGCCGAGCGCCCAGAGGCCTTCGTTGAGCGTGACGGGAAGGGCTCTTGCGTAGAACTCGCCCACGTCGCGAAGACTAAACGCAAAGAGCTCTTTGACAGGTCCCATCAGAAGGTTCTTCTCAAACGCCGAGAAGATGAGAATCAGGACAGGCCCTAACCACGAGGAAATGCACGTTGCGAGCGCCGCGCCCTCTACGCCGAGTCTGGGCAGTCCAAAGGCGCCGAAAATCAGGCCGTAGTCCGCAAAGGCATTCGCGATCGTCGTGAGGATAGAGACATACAGCGGCAGCTTCACGCGCTCCGTGCCGCGCAGAACGTTGGAAAGAAGATACGTCAGCGCCACCGCCGGATAGGAAAAGCACACGATGCGCAGATACCGGCAGCCCGCATCCACGACGGCAGGGTCACTGTTGAAAAGCCCCAGCACCCAGCCCGGCGCGCAGTATGCAACGCCCCAGAAGGCCATCGAAATAAAAATCGCCGTCAGAAGCCCAAGCCCCATGACGCGCCGGATGCCCTTGAGGTTCTGAATGCCCCAATATTGCGAGATGAAAACGCTCATGCCCGAGCACAGGCCGAAGCTGAGTAATCCTGCCATCCAGCCCCACTGCGCCGCCATGCCGACGGCCGAGAGCGTCACGTCTCCGAGGCGGGAGACCATGAGCGTATCGACAAGCTGAAACGAGCTCGTCAGCACGTTTTGCAGGGCGACCGGCACCGCCAGCCGCACCGTCACCTTCCAGAAGGGCTTGTCGCCTAAGTAATCTGTCAGTTTCATAGAAATACTCCGAGACAAAGTAGCGGGGACACCGGAGTCCGGCATCCCCACGAAGTTTTTGGTTGGTCGCGTGAGTGACCCATTTGATTTTTGTACCGCGCACAGCTCCGAACCGAGTTCGTAGGGGTCGATTGAGCACATCGCCCCTCGCAGCCCCGAACCGAGTTCGTAGGGGTCGATGCCCACATCGACCCGCGCAGAATGCATCACAAAACGCGGTAATTTTCGGCGAAAACGATAGTGCCCAATGGGTCGATGTGGGCATCGACCCCTACGGGATTTTCGGACGTTTCCGGAATAATTAAAAAGTCTGTCGGCTCTTTTTCCGCGTTTATGCCATACCGGCGGTGATGATGGCCATCTTATAGACCTCGTCGGCGTTGCAGCCGCGGGAGAGATCGTTGATGGGGGCGTTCAGACCCTGAAGGATGGGGCCGTAGGCCTCGAAGCCGCCGAGTCTCTGGGCGATCTTGTAGCCGATGTTGCCGGCCTCGATGCACGGGAAGATGAAGGTGTTGGCATATCCAGCGACCTTGGAGCCGGGGAACTTGAGCTGACCGACGACCGGGGAGACCGCCGCATCAAACTGCATTTCGCCGTCGATGGCGAGCTCGGGCGCGAGCTTCTGCGCTTCGATGGTCGCGTCGTGGCTGAGCTTAACGGTGCCGCCCTTGCCGGAGCCCTTGGTGGAGAAGGAAAGGAGGGCTACCTTGGGGTCGATGCCGAAGAACGCAGCGGTTCTCGCGGACTCAACGGCAACCTCTGCCAGCTTCTGCGCGCCGGAGAAGACGACCTCGCCGGTGGCCTTGTCGAGCGTGTCGGGATAGTCGATGTTGATGGCGCAGTCGCCCATGCAGTACTTTTCGTCGTTGCCGTCCTTGTCCTTGCGGAACAGGATGAAAGACGACGAAACGAGGTGCGCGCCCTTCTTGGTCTTCACCAGCTGCAAAGCGGGACGGACGGTGTCGGCGGTGGAATAGGTCGCGCCGCCCAGAAGCGCGTCGGCCTTGCCCATCTTGACGAGCATCGTGCCGAAGTAGTTGCCCTTGGAAAGCGCCGCGCGGCACTCTTCCTCGCTCATCTTGCCCTTGCGGAGCTCAACCATCTTCGCGACCATCTCGTCCATGCCTTCATATGTAGCGGGGTCGATGATGGTGGCCTTGCAAATGCAGAAGTTGCCCTTCTCGGCAGCGGCCTTGACCTCGGCCTCATTGCCGATGAGGATAACGTCCATCAGGTCTTCCTTGAGAAGCCGGTCGGTTGCCTCGAGGATACGGGCGTCGGGGCCTTCGGTGAAGACGATGGTGCGGCGGGTGGCTTTCAGAGCGTCAAGCAGTTTTGTAAACATGTGATTACCTCCAAAATTTGTGCGGCGTTCCGCAGATTCTGTCTGTGTCTATCTTACAACAATTATTTGCCAAACGCAACCGTCTTTTGCAAAAATGCGCAGCAAAACGGCGCGCCGGCATTGCTTTTTCCTTGCGCGTCAGAAAATCTGGTCAAATTTTTCCGCAAACAGCGTTGCGGCAATCGCGTTGAGTTCCCTGCAATATTCCTCATATGCTGCAAGCAATGCAGCCGCCTCCGGGGTCAGCGTCGCACCTCCTCCGTTTTTGCCGCCGGTGGTGGAATGAAGCAGCGGGAAGCCCAGATGCTGCTGTGCGTTTTTGAGAATCGTCCAGGCCTTGGAATACGCCATGCCGATGGACATGGCGGCGGCGCGAAGGGAATGCAGCTCCTGCACCTTTTGCAGCAGAACCGCGATGCCGGGGCCGAAGCACTTTTCGTCCGCAAAAATCCGAATCGTCAGGACAGGTCTGAAATGTTGTTCCATAATGTTATTTTACCATGAAACAGACGCTTCGTCAACGAAAAGCGCACCTTTCCCGCCCGTTTGCGCGCAGTTCTTACAGATACCGCCCGGCCTCCCGCTCCAGCTCCTTCCAGACAGGATAGGCTGCGCCCGTTTCCTCGAAAAACCGCTTCAGATCCCGGTTGAGCGCGCCCATTTCGTCCGCAGCGCTCATCGCGTGGTCAGACGCGCAGAGCTTTCCGAGCGATGTTGCGCACATGAGCCTAAAAAAGCGCAGGCAGGTCTTGCGGTAAGAAGGGCTTTCAAACTCCGCGTCCGCCTTCGGAAGGATCTCGTGTCCGGCGGCCTTGATCGCGCGGTAGCCCTCGATGTTGGCGTCGATCAGCCGGTTCAAGTACGCGGTGTCCCCCTTGAGCTTTTTTAAGTCGCCGTCCGTTTTGTAGCACGCGAAGGCCGCCGGCATCACGAACGCCGCATGGCAGAGCAGATAGTCCTCCATGTTCTTCTCGTAGACGACCTTGTATTTCGTGCCGCCGAATATTTCTCCGATCAGGCTCTCGTTGGACGGCGCGCCCGGAAGCTGGCCGATGGTGATCTTTTTGAGATCGATGGACGAAACGCAGGTTTTCTCCCGGTGCCCCGCCGAGAGCGCGAAGGCAAAGAGCACGTTCTTTTCCGGAAGCGACTCGGAAAGCGCTCTTGCGCGCACATTGTTTCCGACGAAGACGATGTGCTTTGCCCGGCTTTCTCGCAGCGTATCGAGAATGGAATCCAGCTGCGTATAGCGCAGGACGACGAAAATCACGTTGTAATCATCCTCCCGTCTCAGCTCCGTCACGACCGGGATGCGGCTGACCGACATGCGGGGCGAAAATTTATCCTTGATTTGCAGGCCGTTTTTCCGGATTTCCTCCGCCCACGCGCCGCGCGCCAAAAGCGTGACATCCTTTTCCGCGCGAAACAGATTTCTTGCCAGATTGCAGCCCAGCACGCCCGCGCCAAGCACCAGAATTTTCATACCAAACGCTCCTTTTCGCTGTGTTCCGCCCCCCTCTCAACCGCGCCGGCTCTGCCGGAACGGGTGAAAGAAGCTGCGGAAATTGCAGTTAGTTTTCTCTAACCAAAGAATAGCAAGCAGCGTGACAAAAGTCAAGCCGCAAGCGCGCACAGAAGGCCGCCGGTCTTGCCCTCTGTGCGCCTTGTCTGGTCATTCGGCTCCTCCGGCGGGCGCTTCTCCGGGGAGGATGGAAAATTCCTCGTTATAGACGAAGCCGCCGTCTGTGTAGAACCAGAGCAGGCTCGCCGCCGTACCGTCCGGGAAAGAAAAGCTTGCGGTCAGGTCGCTGGTGCCGTCCCCGTCCAGATCGGTAAAGTCGCACGCTTGCAGCGCTTCCGCCGCCCCCTGCAACGGCTGGGGGAATTTTGCGACGGCGACGATCTGTCCGCCGGAGGCGCTGTCCCAGAGGATGATCTCCGTGTCGCTGATATCCGAATAGACCGTCTGCTCCTTGCTGTCCAGCAGCATGGCGCCCGCCATCGCGCGCTCCGGCTCTGCCGGCGTGTCGGGCGTAGCCGGTTCCGGCGCCGTAACCGGCTCTTCCGGGGTATCCGGTGCGTCGGCTGTAACCGGTTCTGCCTGCGTGATCGGCGCAGCCGCCTCACTTTGCGCGGGAGGCGTGCTTGCCTCCGGGGCAGAAACGGGCGGGGTTTCGCTGCTGCAAGCCGTCAGCGTGAGCGCCATCAAAGCGGCCAGCGCAAAGGCTTTTCGTTTCATACTGTGTTGATGCATGGTGTTTCTCCTTTTGTTCTTCCGGGTGATCTGCGCGATCGCTGTATCGCCCGGGCGTTTGTTTTCGCGGGATCTGCCGCGCGGCCTGTCCCATCCCGATTGGTGCCGGGTCAAGCAAAGACCGGCTCGACGTACTTCCGGACAAACTCGATTCTGTCCTTCACACGAGGCTGAAAGCGGGAGGTGATCGCGGCGACCAGATTTTTCTCCGGGCTGACATACAGGATATTGCCGCCGTCGCCGATTGCCGCGCAGCCGCGCTCCTGCTCCAGAACCCACCACAGATACCCATAGGGAAGGTTCCGCTCGCCCCACCGGCTCTGTTCGGCTGTGCTTCTGCGCAGCCATTCCTCCGTTACGATGCGCGCTCCATCGTAGACGCCGCCATTTCGGATCAGTTCACCGATTTTCGCCAGATCCAGCGCCGAAAGCGTAAGCCCCCAGCCGCCGGTGTTCACGCCATTCGGGTCGGCAGCCCAGACGCTCGTGTCCGTTGCCTTGTAAAAGGCCATCAGCTCTTCTCTGCTGTAGAACGTAACGCTTTTTCCCACAGTACGCTATGGTTTTCAGGCCGATGCTCCGCTCGGGCGTGATATCTGTTCCGCTTGTGGGCGCGGAAAACATCCGGTTGCGGAATGTGACCCCGCCGAGTGTGATCGGGCTGCATAAATGGGGATATCGTCTTTCCATCTTGTGACCTCCTCGAGTGTATACATTTATTATAAAGAGGTTCCATTTTTCCGTCTAACGGTTATTTCTGATTGCCGCAAGCAAAATATCAGACGCACCTTTCTCCTCGCCCTCAGCAGCAGATTTGCGTTATTCCAGCACCTCGATCTCATCTCCGGCTCGGACGGTTCCTTCCTTCACCACAATGGCAAAGATCCCCTCCGTGGGCATGACGCACCGGCCGACCGCTTTTTTGATGGCGCAGTCGTTGTGGCACTCCTTGCCGATCTGGGTCACCTCCACTACCGTCTGCCCGATGCGAAGACGGCTCCCCACCGGCAGGTGCCTGAGGTCGATGTCGGCTGTGTTGATATTCTCCGCGAACACGCCCGGATCCAGCGGAACCGGCGACAGCGCCCGCATGGTATCCACGCTCTCCACCGCCAGAAGCGAGATCTGCCGGTGCCAGTCTCCGGCGTGGGCATCGCCCACAATGCCGTGATGCAGCTTCAGCCGGATTTCCGGCACCGGGGTCTTCGGCGTTCCCTTTTTCTCGCTGATATTGACGGATATAACCTTGCCTCGCATATGCATACCGTCCTTCCTCACGGCGTATCGAGCAGGAACCGCTGGCCGCAATTGCGCGCAAGCGCGCGTTCATAGACAGTCGCGGCGCAGCTGACATCATGCGCGCCCATTCCCATATGGGTGGACACGATGATCTCGTCTTCGCGCTCCCGGCCGGGTACTCTCCCGGTCAGAAGCTCTGTCATATCGCCAAATACATCCGCATCCTGCAAAAAATGCTCCGGATTCAGACTGGGGCTTGCGAGGATATGGGCATCGGGCTTTCTGTAGCCCAGATACCACTTATCCGCCCGCTTTCCGATGCGGGGGGCCAGATCGCGGAAGCCTTCAATTCCGATGATCGTTGTGCCCGGGCGGATCATATCCGCCGTTATCAGCGCGCTCTGTGCGCCGGACGCCATCAGAATGAGCGTGCTGCCCGCAGCGGCTTCGGCGGGAGAATCGCAGATCACGACCTCAGCGCGCTCCGCCAGTTCCTTCTGCATCTGTTCTATCGGCGCGCGGCTGCGGTTGAATACGCGCAGCTGCTTCAATGTGGGAAACTGCGTCAGAAAGCCGCGCATTCCCGCCCTTGCCTGCGCGCCGCAGCCGATCACCGTCAGAACCTCCGGGTCTGGATTGGCCAGATATTTTGCCTGTACGACACCGTGTCCGCCCGCCGTCCGCATGGTTGTAATGGCGGTCGCCCCCACCAACGCTACCGGTGAGCCGGTACGGGTGTCGCTGAGAACCACCAGATTTCCGTGGCTGAACGGATAGCCCGGCATCGGCGCGCCGTACGTATCGATCCATTTCACGCCTGCATAATGGCGGTGGCGCAGAACGGCGGGCATGGAGTGGAAATTGTTTTTCAGCGCGTCGTCTGCATACATTAACGCCATTTGTCCAACGATAATATCTCCCGTGCCAATATGCAAAAAGGTATCCTCCGCCGCGGCAATGGCATCCGCCGGAGTGAGCAAGGAACGTACGTCCTCTTCATTCAAAAGCAGCAATTCTTCCCGAATACTCATACGATCTCTCCTGTTTCCGTTTATTTTCGTGCCGCTTTCCGGAATTCCTCCGGGGTATTCATATTGAAAAATACGCTGTCCGACACCATGCCGCCCATGTCCGCCACCGTAGACGAAAGCCTGTCCAGCAGCGCCGCAGCGCGGTATTGTCCCTGACGCAGCTGCGCTTCGAGCGCGGGCAGCGCCGTTTTTGCGTAAAACCCGCAAAGCGGATAGAGCCGCCCCGTGCCGTCCCGGCAGACCAGCGCGTCTTCTCCGTTATACCGCTCCAGCAGCAGCCCGGGCAGCGCCGGGGGGAAATTCGGCATGTCGCACGGGACGCAGAACAGCATGCCGCTTCTGGAGGCGGACAGCGCCGCATGGAGTCCTGCCAGAGGCCCCGCATCCGGATAGATATCCGGCACCGGCGTCAGCGGCAGTCCCTCCGCCAGCGCGGGGGTATTGGTGGAAAGCAGCTTTTCCTGAAAGCCGCCCAGCTGCCGGGTCAGTCGAGCCAGCATGGTTTCCCCTTCAATCGTCAGCAGCGCCTTGCAGGTTCCCATCCGTCTCGATTGCCCTCCGGCCAAAATCAGCGCGCCGCAGCGCTCTCGTGAAAGCATCACAGCAGCCTCCCTTCCGTTTACAGCAGCAGAACCTTCAGCAAATCTCCCGCGCGGACAGGCCCGCTCCCCGCGGGAATATCGAGCAGGCAGTTGCAGCCGATCATACTGCGCATCTGTCCGTTGGCCTGTTTTTGCGGGATCGCCACTTCCTCCGCCAGACAGGTTCCCCGAAGAAACCGCCTCGTGGGACTGCGCTTGTCAAACGGCGTAGCTGCCCGCGCCGTGATCCAGCGGGGCTCCCACGCAGGGTTCTGCGCCATCCGAGCCAGCATCGGCCGCACCAGCAGGAAAAACGGCACCGCCGCAGAAAATGGATTTCCGGACAGGCTCAGAATCAGCGTTCCTTCCTTTACCGAAAGCATGGTCGGCATTCCCGGCTTCATGGCCAGTCTGTGAAACAGCATTTCACCGCCGGACTGAAGTACCGCGCGCTCCATCAGATCCTTTTGCCCCACGGAAACGCCGCCGGTGGTCAAAATCAGATCCGCAGCGCCGGTATACTGATCGATCGCCGCCGCAATACGGCCGGTATCGTCCTTGACCGAACGCACCTCCAGGATCTCCGCGCCCATCTGCTGCAAACAGGCTTGCAGATACGCCGCATTGGAATCATATACCTTGCCGGGATACAGGTTCTCTCCCGGCTGCTGGAGCTCATCGTCGGTAGAAAGTATGACCGCCTTCACCTGCCGCCGCCACCGCAATGGCCGCCGCATCGATCCGCTGGCCGCCGGGCAGCAGCAGCTCTCCCTGCTGATATTCCTCGCCCTTCCAGCAGATATTGCGGCCTGCCGGAATACTTTTGTATACGCGAACCTCGGTTTCCCCCTCGTCCGTGCTCTCCTGCATGATCACGCAGTCGGCGCCCAGGGGGATCATGCTGCCGGTCATCAGCCGCACGGCCTGCCCCGGGTTCACCGGAACATTCGCCACGCTTCCGGCATACAGCTTGTCCACGACCTGTAAGGTAACCGGTGTATCCGGCGAGGCTCCCGCGATATCCTCCGCCCGCACCGCATACCCATCGAGCGGCGAGCGGTCAAAGGGCGGCTGGTCATAGCGGGCATACAGATTTTGCGCCATACTGCGTCCCAGCGCTCTTTCCAGCGGCACCTGCTCCGCGCTTAAAATGGGGGTGTGCTCCAGCATGCATGCGATCGCCTGTTCAACAGAAATAGCCATGTAAAACTCCTTATACGTCCGTCTTTTCGTGCTGCTCAAAAATCCATTTCAAAAGAAACTGCGCCAGCGGGCGGACATCGTCCAGCGGAAATACCGGGCAGGGGGCAAGCTCCGGATAGTCCCCCGCGATCGCCAGACATTCCTCCGCGGGAACGGAAAGACCCTTTCCCGTGTCCGCCCGGAAAATCGCGACTTTGGGATGGGGGCCGGATTTGTAGCCCTCCGTCAAAATCACGTCCACGTCCCGGATCTGAGACAGAAGCTCGTCCAGCGGCGTCGGGCGGTACTGAAAAATCGCTGCCTTCTGCTTCGAGGCAACCGCTACGACCTCTGCGCCGGCTCTGGCGAACCGCCAGGAATCCTTCCCTTCGCTATCCGCCTGAAAATCGTGTCCATCATGCTTGATGACCGCGACCCGCAGCCCAGCTTCCCGCAGGCAGGGGATCAGCTTTTCCAGACAGGTCGTTTTTCCGGTATCAGAATACGCCGTAAAGGTCACTACAGGCAGTCGCACAGCACATGCTCCTCTCTTCAAAAGCAATCTTCCCCTTTGATAGCTTCATAGTACCTGTTTCTCTTCAAAAATGCAAATCGCTTTTCTTGGTATGTGGTAAGCAAAAATGCAGACAGAGCCGGCATGCAGGAAGAAGGCTTTCAGAACCATGCAAAACCCGCCGCAAGACCATCTTGCGGCGGGTTATCCCGTATTGTCTTATTTGCGCATCAGGCCGACGCAGTCGTAATACGGCTTCGTCGCAATCAGCGCCTTATTTTCCAAAAACGGCGTATGCATCAGCGTAATGACCGCGTAGTCGCATTCGGCCATCGCCTCTTCAAGCGTGTGGTTCTGAAATCCCGCCACATCGCCCTTGATAAACGGCTCGCAGGCAAGCACCTCATAGCCCTTGCTTTTCAGGATATTCGCAAACAGCACCGACGGGCTCTCGCGCGTGTCGTCGATGTTCGCCTTGAAGCTCATGCCGAGCACCGCGATCTTCGCCCCGGGCTTGACGTCCCTGCCGATCCGCTCGGCCACCCATTCGGGCTTTCCGTCGTTGACCGTCCGCGCCTCGTAGATGAGCGGCGTAATGTCCTCGAACTTCTCATGGATGAACCACGGATCGACCGCGATGCAGTGTCCGCCCACACCCACGCCCGGCGTGTGCACATTGACTCTCGGGTGGCAGTTGGCAAGCTCGATGAGGTTAAATACATCGATCCCCAGCCGGTCGCAGACCTTGCTCAGCTCGTTCGCGTAGGCGATGTTGATGTCGCGGAACGTATTTTCCGTCAGCTTGCACATTTCCGCCGTCAAGTCATCCGTCAGCCGGATGGTGCCCTTCGTCACGACCTTTTCATAGATGGACTTCGCGTACTCGGCCGCCTCCGGGCGATTCGAGCCGATGATCCGGTCATTTTCGCGCAATTCGATCAGCATTCTGCCGGGAATGATCCGCTCCGGGCAGTGCGCCGTCATAAACTGAAGCTTGTCCATCCCGCTCACTTCGGCCACGATCGACTCCACCAGCCGCGTCGAATAAGGCGGCGACGTCGACTCCAGCACGCACAGATCTCCCGGCTTGGCAACCGAGCCGACCTCACGCGCCGCGGACTCCACAAAGCGCATATCAGACACCCGCTTGTGATCCTGCGTCTGCTTATACGGCGTCTGCACCGCAATGATGAACACGTCGGCAGGCTCCGGCTTTGTCACAAAATGCAGCCGTCCGGTTGCAAGCGCCTTCGTCAGCGCATCCTGAAGCCCGGGCTCGACAATATGGATTTTTCCGCCGTTGAGCTGGTTCACGACCTCCGGCTTCACATCAAAGCCGCAGACCTCGAAGCCCGCCAGCGTAAAGGTAATGGCAGTCGGCAGACCAATGTAGCCGCAGC
>CAKUNY010000032.1 GCA_934668605.1 uncultured Oscillospiraceae bacterium
TCTATGAACGTTACAAGCTGCCGCTTTATGTGACCGAGTGCGGGCTGAGCTGTAATGACCATATCTTCCTTGACGGGCAGGTCCACGACGCAGACCGGATCGATTTTCTGCACCGCTATCTGCTTGCGCTTCGGCGCGGAGCGGAGAAAGCTGATATCCGCGGCTTTTTCCACTGGTCGCTGACCGACAATTTTGAGTGGCACAGCGGCTATGCCGAGCGTTTCGGCCTGATCTATGTCGATTATCCGACGCAAAAACGGATCCTGAAGGACAGCGCGCACTGGTTCGCGCAGACCGCCCGGGAAAATGGTATCTGGACTATTACAACAACCACAGGATCAAGGCAAATCTAAAGGGCTTGCCGTCTGCAATGCACAGACGGCAAGCCCTTTTGACTGCTTGAATATTCTTTTGTCTAACTTTATGGGGTCACTGCATGCAGCCTGAGCTGTTGCTTTTCTGAATTGTCATCCGGCGCTCCAAGAAAGCCGCTTTAAACGCACACTCAGTCCGTGCAGCTCTGATCGATCGGAGGCAGGGAGACCAGCGTGCCATCCTTATAAACCTGCTCAACATGCCCCAAGGTACGAATATTGGTAACAGGATTTTCTCCCAGAACAATAAAATCCGCATGCTTGCCGGGCGTGATGCTGCCCGTCCAATCGTCTACGCCGCACACCTTTGCCGAACGGATGGTACCGGCCACAAGCGTTTCCATCGGGTCAAATCCCATATCCTCGACAAAGAGCACAAACTCCATAAACGTGCCCCAATGCGGGTTATACGGCGTACCGGCGTCTGTGCCGATGGTAACCGGAATTCCGGCTTTCCAGGCCTTCTCCAGCCCGATATGCTGCGCCTCCGCTGCGCGCTGTCCTTTTTCAACCTTCCACGGCGCAATTCCGGCTTCCACACCAAACTTGCAGGTGAAATAATGTGTGGCGAGCGTCGGGCAGAGCGCAGTGCCGCGTTCGAGCATCAGATCAATGCACTCGTCATCGATGTAGCTGCCATGCTCCACGCTGTCAATACCGGCCAGAACCGCAGTTTTGATGCCGGCCTTCCCGTGCGCATGCGTGGCCGTCTTTTTGCCCGCGCGATGTGCCTCGTTAATTGCCGCGGTCATTTCTTCCAGATCCAACTGAGAAAACTCCGGGCGGGTGTCCGAGTTGACGCCTCCGGTTGCCATGATTTTTACGAAATCCGCGCCGCCCTTGATCTGCTCGCGCGCGGCCTTTTTGCAATCGACGGCTCCGTCGCACTCACGGCCGGTATTGCAGCCATGTCCGCCGGTCATGCACAGGCACTGCCGGGCAATATAATAATTCGGGCCGACAAACAGTCCCTGGTTCAGTGCATTTTTCAAATCGACTTCTGCAAGCTTGCGTCCGTTCATATCCCGTACAAACGTCACGCCAGACTGCAATTGCTGCTGCAAATGCCGCAGACCGCGCAGCGCAAACATGCCGGACGTTTCCCAGTTCAAGGACTCGGGAGCGGCGATCGGTGATGAAAGCGCATGAATGTGGCAATTGAACATGCCGGGCATAACCGTCTTTCCGGAAAGATCCACCGCGCCCTGCTTCTGCTCCTGCGTCAAAGACGCCGCCGAACCGACCGAGCGGATGACACCGTTTTCAACCGTCATATAGCTGTTTTCAACATAGCGCTTGCCGACAACGTCTATCAGTCCAAAATTGATATAGGTCTGCATAATTGGAACCTCCTTTTCCTGCAAGCCGCGGGAGGATCTGCCTCCCGCGGTACATGCATGCGTATGGTGCTTTATTACTTCTGCTCGCCGCCGATCCATTCGACCGTGTTGAGCATGTGGTCTGCTGCATTGCCGCAGTCCGGCATCCAGAAGAAGTTGATATAATCTGCTCTGTGCGGACGGGCATACGCATACTCAATGTAGTTGTAGCTGGGAATATCCTCAGAGAAGTACTTCTGAATTTCCTTGTAATACGGCGCGCGCTCCTCGTGGGCCGCGTACTTGGTGCCCTCGTCAAACAGATTCATCACTTCATCATTGTAGTATCTGCTCTTGTTGGACGAGCTTGTGTTCCAGACGTTTGCAAACGAGCTGGGGTCGGGGCCGCGGGAGCCGCCGGCCGAGCACATATCCCATTCCAGGTTGTTGTCCAGATACTCCGCACGAACTGCCCACTCGTATTTTTCAACATTCAGCTTAATGCCGATCGCGTCAAGGTTCTGCGCCACGAGCGTCGGGATATCCGTCGTGCCAAAAATCGAGGTGGAGAAGCAGCGGTAGGTCAGCTCAAAGCGATAGCCATCCGCGCCGCGCTCGTAGCCGGCATCATCCAGAATCTGATTTGCCTTGTCCACATCATAGCCGGGATAGACGACATCGCGGTTGACCGCCCATTCCACGGTGGAGGTATACCAGTTGTCGCTGGGCTTCACGTAGCCGAGATACAGGATATCGGCGATGCTCTGGTTATCAATTGCCCAGCAGATAGCCTCACGGACACGCACATCGCTGATGTAGGGACGCGCGGCTTCTTCACTCATGTTGAACTGCGTCCACTGAACAATGTTGGTCTTCTGGGTCTCAACGACCATTCCGTCGACGGACGCAAGGCGATCCGACTCAGCAAAGGAGGGCGTCGCCGTCATCCAGCCAGCCTCACCGGCCTCCATAGCCGTCATAGCCGTGGTCTCATCGGGAATGAAGTTATAAATGACGCCATCGAGATACGGGCCGTCGCCGTAGTAATCGGGGTTTGCCTCGAGCTTGCAGTAGCTGCCGAGCTTGGCTTCCACGAACTTAAACGGGCCTGTGCCGATGGGGCTCTGGTTCGCGGGGTTCGTGTAGGGATCCGTGCCTTCATAGATGTGTGCGGGCAGGATATCGGGGCCCTGATAATCCGCAACGCTTTCCACGAACGTGCCGCAGGGATATGCCATGTGGAACACGACCGTGTAATCATCCGGCGTTTCGATGGAGTCGATCATCTTGACATACGAGTAGGTATACGCCTGATCGCCGTATTCAAGAATGCTTTCAAACGTCCACTTGACGTCCTTGGCAGTGAAGGCCTCGCCGTCGTGCCACTTGACGCCCTCGCGCAGATGGAAGGTATAGGTCATCAGATCATCCGCAATGTCCCACGATTCTGCCAGGTCGGGATAGATGGTCTTGGTATCCTCGTCCCAAGCGCAGAGCTTGGAGAGGATGTTGTGGCTGATATAGACAACGCCGCCGTCCCACTGATAGTTCGTCTGATAGAAGGTCGGCTCCAGCTTCGTCGCAACGACCAGCGTGCCGCCATAGTAATGGCCATCTGCCGTCGGCTGTGCGGTTTCCGTTGTGCCGGTTTCCGTCGCGGCAGCATCGGACTGCGCGGGCTCTGTCTTGTCGGATTCAGCCGGCTGAGAGCTGCTGCACGCTGCGCAGGAAAGGAGCATCAAAAATGCCAACAGTAACGCTAATAATTTCTTCATTGTCTGTTCCCCTTTTCATTATTTTTTGCTGGATTATTTCCACACCTCTTTGAAAACACGAATCAGGCTTTCGCCGAGAATCTTGCGGATATCTTCGTCCGAGAACCCGAGCGCAACAAGTCCTCTGGTGATATTGATGTACTGGTCAACACGCTGCACGTCACGGTTGAACACCGTTTCAAACATCCAGGGGCTGTTGTACAGCAGCTTGGTCTTGCACTCCCAATACTGCTTGGTATAGTACTCATAGATATCCGTGCCGATGCCCATATGATCCGGGCCGACCAGCTCGCCCAGATATTCAAAATGCGCCATGTAGTCTTCCAGCGTTCCCTGAACGCCGACTTCCTTATGGCAGACGAAACCGTGTGCATTCAGGCAGATCACGCCGCCCTTGGCCGCGCAGTTCTTGATCATCTCGTCCGTCAGGTTGCGGTTGGAGCTCGGGCAGACTGTCAGAGAATTCGAGTGGCTGAAAATGCAGGGCTTTTCGCTGTAGTCGATGGCTTCCAGGCTCGTACGCTCGCCGACATGGGAAAGATCAACCACGATACCTTGGCGGTTCATTTCGCGCACCGCCTGCTCGCCCCAATAGGTCAGACCGCCGTTTGCCTTATCCAGGCAGCCGCTGCCGTAAAGGTTCGGCTCCATGTAGGTCAGCTGGCAGATTTTGAGGCCAAGCTCTGCCATGATGGACCACTTGTAAAAGTCGCCGCCCATAGCCGTCGAGTTTTGCAGGCTGAAAATCACACCGGCCTTTCCGGTCTTCTTTGCCGTTTCAATGTCTTCAACCGTCTTGATCTGCATGACCTTGTCGGGATGATATTTGAAGAGATTGTAATATCCATACATATCCTTCAGAACACCCTCAAAGCTTGCCTGCGGCGAAGAGAGCGTAATGCTCTGTACGTTGACGCCGGACTGCCGGACTCTCTCAAGATACGGCACACCGTTGCGCTCCGGCGGCTCCGGGTTTACGAGGTTACCGCACAGGCAGTCAATGAACAGGTACTTGTTGTGCAATTCCTGCGCACGCTCTTCCTGTGCTTTGGTCAATGTAATCGGTTTCATATGAAATCACTCCTCCTAGTTTGCTTTTTCATTTCTGGTGATATCACGCAAAGATTCAAAAATCTTTTGCAGCTTTGTGACACGCCACAAAATGGCGCGGCTCATATTCCACGAGCTCCGGCTCCAGCTCCCGGCAGATCTCCTTTGCATACGGACACCGCGGAGAGAACCGGCAGCCTTTGGGCGGCGCAATGGCGCTGGCCGCCTCGCCTTCGACCTTGATGCGGTTGCTCGTGTCCGCAAACAGATCCGGCGCGGAAGAAATCAGCAATTGCGTATACGGATGCACCGCATCGTCTACCAGGGACGTCGGATCCGTAATCTCGACAAATTTGCCAAGGTACATGACAACGATCCGGTTGCACAGGAAGCGTGCCGTCGCAAGATCGTGCGTAATGAGCAGAACGCCGATCCCCTTTTCACGGTTCATTTTTTGCAGCAGATTCAAAACGCCTGCACGCAGCGACACGTCCAGCATGGAGACCGGCTCGTCGGCAATGATAAATTCCGGGTCGACCACAAGCGCACGCGCGATCGCCACACGCTGTCTCTGACCGCCGGATAGCTGATGCGGGTACCGATCCTGATACAGTTCGACCGGCGTCAGCTCCACCATGCGCAGCGTCTCGGTGACACGCCGTTGCAGTTCGTCGTTTGTTTTGCAGAGTTTCAGCGACTTCAGTGGCTCCGCGACGATCTCACGGATGGTCATTTTGGGATCCAGGGAATCGTACGGATCCTGGAAGATCATTTGCAGCTTTTTCCGGAAGGAGACCATCTGCTTTCTGCCGCGGATCGTTGAGATCTCCGTTCCGTCAATGTAGGCGCTTCCGGAGGTAATGTCCTCTATTTTTAAAAGCATCTTGCCGAGCGTCGTTTTGCCGCATCCGGATTCTCCGACCAGTCCGACAATTTCGCCTTCCTCCATGACAAAGCTCACCTGATCCACCGCGCTTACGACGCCCGCTTTTCCGGACAGCTGTGTAAGGAAGCCGGCCTTCAGCACATATTGCTTGGAAAGCTTGTCCAGCACCATATTACTCATGCGCGGTTCCTCCTTTGTTGAAATCCAGCTCCTCTGCAAAATGACACTTGCAGAGCTTGTCCAGGCGTACGTGACGGTACGCGGGTTTTTCTTCCCGGCACAGCTCCGATGCATAGCCGCAGCGCAGGCAGAACGGACATCCCTTCGGCATATCCGCAAGGTTGGGCGCGCTGCCCGGAATCTGTGCCAGAGTAGACAGCGGCTTATGCAGCGACGGGAACGAACCGACAAGCGCGTGTGTATACGGATGGTTGTTCGTAATCAGAACATCCTTGCTCTTTCCCTGCTCCATAATTTCTCCGCCATACATGACGGCTATATTATGACAGGCCTCCGCGACCGCGGAAATGTCATGCGAGATCATAACAATGCTGATATTGAACTCATCCTGCAATCCCGCCAGCAGCTCGATCACCTGTCGCTGCGCCACCACGTCCAGCGCCGTGGTCGGTTCGTCGGCAATCAGGATCTTCGGGCTGCAAATCAGCGCCAGCGCAATCACCGCACGCTGCTTCATGCCTCCGGAAAACTCGTGCGGATACTGCATGAGCCGGGATTTTGCGATGCCGACGCGCTCAAACAGATACTCCGCGCGTTCGATCGCTTCCTTGCGCGTCACATTCTCGTGCTCCCGCAGGGCATTGATGATCTGATCGCCGATCTTCTGCACCGGGTTGAGCGCCGTCATGGCATTCTGGAAAATGATCGAGATCTCCTTCCAGCGGATTTTGCGGATTTCATCATACGACGCCGTTACAAGATCCGTTCCATTCAGGAGGATCTGGCCTTCGGCAATTCTGCCGTTGCCGGCGAGCAGCCGCATCAGCGCGAACGCCGTTGTCGACTTTCCGCAGCCGGATTCGCCAACCAGACCCAGACTGTCTTTTTCGCCGAGGCTGAAGCTCACATTGTTCACTGCGCGCAGCGTCTGTTTTCCGACTTTAAAATCAACAGACAGATTTTTGACTTCCAATAACATAGCGCGCCCCCCTATTCCATAACCGTCTGCTTGACGTTGAGCGTTTTATGCAGAGCCGTGCCGATCAGATTGAACGCCAGAAGCAGCAGTGCCAATGCGATGCCGGGATAAATAATCAGCCACGGAGCAGAGTTTATATGCTTTTGTCCTGCATTCAAAATCAGTCCCCACGAGGCTTTGTTCGGATCGCCAAGACCCAGGAAGGACAGCGACGCTTCCGTCAGAACCGCCTGCGCCATCTGCAAAATCGAGTTGGACAGAACCGGCCCCATTCCGTTCGGAACAATATGCTTGAACAAAATGCCGAGTCTTGTTCCGCCGGCTACGTTGCCGGCCTGCACATAGCCTCTGCTTTTCAGCGTCAGAACCTGCGCGCGCATGATTTTCGCATTGGAGGGCCAGATGGTAATGCCGATGATCAGCACCATCAGCCACACCGACGAACCGAAAAATGCCACCATCAGAATCACAAGGAAGGTTCTCGGGATGATGTAGAACAGTTCAAACACGCGGCACATCAGATCGTCCAGCCAGCCGCCGATATAGCCGGACAGCGCGCCGAGCACAATGCCGACGATCAGAGACAGCAAGGACGCGCCGAATGCAAACAAAATGGAGATCCGGCTGCCCCAGACAAGCATCGACCAGACGTCGCGGCCAAGATAATCCGTTCCCATAAAGAACTCCTTGCTTGGCGCCTGAAGCGGTTTTCCAACGGAGAACAGCGGGTTGCCCGGACAGATGACCGGCGCGAACACCGCGAGCAGAACCATAACCGTAAGAATTGCAAAGCCAACGATGGTCTGCGGATTTTTCAGAAACGATTTCAGCTTTTTCATCACTCTGCCACCACCCTCGGATCAAGATACATGTAGATGATATCGGTAATAAAACCGCCAATGACGACCATGACGGCCGAAACAAGGAAGCCTCCCATAATCACAGGATAGTCGCGTCCGGCAATCGCGTCATAAACCATACGTCCCATGCCGGGCCAGGAGAAAACAGTTTCCGTGAGCAGCGCGCCGCTGAACAGTGTGCTCAGAGACATACCCGCCTGCGTTACCGTCGGCAGCAATGCGTTGCGGAGTGCAAATTTCCGGTAAACCACACGCTCCGAGTAGCCGATGGCGCGAGCCGTGTTGATAAAATCCTCCTGCGCAACCTCTACCACGGACGAACGCGCCAGCTTCAGATAGGTCGGAATGCGCACCAGCGAGAGGGTCAGGCATGGCAGGAACATATGATGCAGACGATCCATAAAGGGACTGAGCGTCGTATTGAAGCTCACCATGCCGGACGTCGGGAACCACTTGAGATCAATGGAAAAAATCAGGATCAGCATCATGCCAAGCCAGAAGGTCGGCATGCAGTAAAGGATCATCGAGGCATTGGAGATGATATGATCCTGAACTTTGTTTTCATGCTTTGCGGCCACCATGCCAAGCAGCGTGCCAACCACGATCGCGATGACCTCGCTCAGCAGCACCAGAACGAGCGTTACCTTCATCTTCTCGGCAAGCATTGTGCTGACCGGAAGATTCTTCGTAAAGGAATTTCCGAGATTGCCCTGCAGCGTGTTTTTGATATAGATCAGCAGCTGCCGCCAGAGGGGAAGATCCAGACCGAACTGTGCTTTCAGCTCCGCAATGTATTCATCTGTCGCCGTTTCGCCTGCAAGGATCGTCGCCGGATCGCCGGGCGCGAGATGGATCAGCAGGAAGCAGATACAGATAATTGCCAGAATGACGGGAATCATCTGTAGGATTCTCCTCAGAACATACTTTCCAAATTTCATTTTTCAGAGCTCCTTCCCTTCGTTTGCGTCAGAGGTATCAGTTCCTCTTTCATATACAGCCGGATATGCTGTGCGGCATGCATCTGTGCCGCTTCCGCGTCTCCGGCAACAAGCGCCTCAAAGATCCGCTGATGACCCTCCATTGATTTTTTCATCCCGCTGACCGTCCGCCACGAGAGCACGCGGAACGCCGCCGTCCGATCAAGCATCTTCTGTACGTACTGTACCGCGACCTTATTGGGACAGCGTTCATACAAAATTGCGTGGAAGCTCACGTTTTCCGTTGCAAAGCCGACTGTATCGCCGGTATCGATGCACATATTCATCCGCTCCAGACAGCCGCGGAGCTGCGCGACCGTTTCCGGATTGATATGCTCTACACTCTGCGCCGTAACAAAAGCCTCCAGCACGCACCGCAGCTCATAAATATTTCGGATCTCCTCCAGGTCGACGTCCGAAATAAACGCCCCCTTGTATGGCTCGATGGTAACAAGCCCCGCAGCCTCCAGCTCTTTCAGCGCTTCGCGGATCGGCGTGCGGCTGACAAAGAATTTTTCGGAAAGCTCCTCTTCAATCAGCCTCTGCTTCGGCTTATAGATACCGGCGATGATCTCATCGCGCAATGTTTCGGCAATTTCTTCACTGATCTTCAAGGTAACCTCCACCTTCTATTCCGGCACCGCAATTAAGCAGGCAAGTATTTTGTGTACAAAACTGTATACAATTTTGTGTTTCCTGTCAATACACTTTGCGCAAATAAAGTAAAAAAAGCAGGATTGTATTAACCATCCGTCAAGATTGCCCTCACTTTTGATAGTTTTTTACAAATATCGCATATACTATTTGTTCCAAATAAACAAAAATCTGCCTGTACCGCGTACAGGCAGATTCTAAGATTGTATTTTTTACTGATTTATTTTTTCAAGGAAGGCAATTATCGCACTGCCGCTGTCAGAACGACCTCGACCAGAATCGGCTCCCGGCCAAGCTTACTCACCGCAAGATATCGCGCAGGCGCCGTGTCCCGGTTGATCCACTGATCCCAGACTTCGTTGAATGCGGCGACATCCGCCTGATCCCGGACAAAAACCTCCGCGCGCAGGATATGATCCCGGTCAGAACCGTGCGCTTGCAGCATCGCATCCGCCTTTTTCAGCACACCTTCCGCCTGCTGGCGCATGGTGTCGCCCGCGTCTGTGTCCGTCAGACCGGATAAAAACAGCAATCCGTTCCATGAAACCACATCGTGATACCGCAATCCTTGTCCAAAGCGTTCAATCATATGCTTTCCTCCCATATTGACAGTTTTCGCAACCGCGAACTTTTTTAGTATAGCATATAAAAAAGCTCAGGATTGTATTTTTTTGCTCCGCACAATTCCTATTATTTCCTTTTCCTGTTTTCTGATGAAAAACACCCAGAAAAATGGTCTGCCCCGAACCGGTGCATGTTCCGGCTGCAAAAGACGAAATACAATCGCTGTCTGTGCGCTCTGATATAATGCATTTGAAAGGAAGGTGCTGTAACAATGAAGCAAACACCCGTTGCAATTCAAGATTTCATGGCACTGCATTATCTCAGCGACCCGCGCTTTTCGCCGGACGGCAATAAGATCGCCTACCTTGTGACCGAAATAAGCCAGGCGGAAAACGCCTACCGGACAGACCTCTGGGTCTACACCTGTGCAAGCGCCGGCAGCACGCGTCTGACGCAGAGCGGCTGCGTCCGGGATTATTTCTGGGCGGACGCGGACACGCTCATCATCTGGAAAACAGAACAAGGCAGCACGACAGTCTGCCGGCTCGACGCAGGATCCGCTTCTCTGACGCCGCTGTTCACGCTTCCGATCGCAGCCAAAAAAATCCGCCCGCTCTCAGACGGATGCTTTGCCATCACCGCCGTACATGACAGCCAGCCGGAACCGGCGCGGTATCATATTCTGGACGAAGCACCGTTCAGCAGCAACGGGCAGCACTATACCTCCGGCCGCCGCACCGCGCTGTACGTCTATGAGGCCGCCAGCGGGGATCTGCGCCGTCTGAGCGACGAGACGGCAGATGTCGACGGCTTTACCTACCGGGCAGGAACGCTGATCTTCCAGGCTACATCATGGCAGAATTATCGTCCCTACCTTTACTCCCCCGCGTTTTATGCCTACGACGTCAAGCGCCGTGAAACCCGGCCGCTGACAAACGTCGGGCGCATCAACAGCTTTGCGCTATGCTTCTGGAAGGACGATTCGCTTCTTTTCAGCGGAATTGAAAATTGTCCCGGAAAGAGCATGGGACAAAACAGCGATTTTTACACGCTGGACACCAGCTCCGGAGAAATCCGCCGTTTCGCCGATGTCGATATGAAAATCGGCTATGGCGGCACCGGCTCAGACGCAAAATACGGCGGCGGGCAGGGCATCTGCCTCGGTTCTGACGGCGTGTATTTTCTTTCCCCTGTCATGGACGGAAGCTGCATCAACCGCATGCTCTTTGACGGAAGCATCGAAAAAAACATCACCGAGGAAGACGGCTTTGCCGGATCCATTGAGAGCTTTGATTTGTCCGGCAGCTCGATCGTATGCGCAAAAATGCCCCGCAGCGGCGTTGTGGAGCTGTACCTCAACGGCAGGCAAATCACGCATTTCAATGATGCATACCTGCAAAGCCACGCCATCAGCGCGCCGGAGCTTTTCTCTTTTCCTGCGCGTGACGGTACGATGCTGCACGGCTTCTGCATGAAACCCTATGGATACACGCCCGGCCAGCGTTACCCTGCCATCGTGCACATCCACGGCGGACCGAAAACCATATTCGGAGATGTCTTCCATCACGAGATGCAGCTCTGGGCGAGCAATGGCTTTTTCGTTTTCTACTGCAATCCGCGCGGCTCTGACGGACGCGGCAGGGACTTTGCCGATATCCGCGGCAAATGGGGCACGATCGATTATACAGACATTATGGACTTCACAGACGCGGCCTTGCAGCGCTATGCGGATATTGACGCTTCCCGTGTCGGCGTTTGCGGCGGCTCCTACGGTGGGTTTATGGTAAACTGGATCATCGGTCATACAAACCGTTTTGCCGCCGCCTGCGCGCAGCGCTCCTTCTCCAATATGATAAACTTCGAGTATCTCAGCGACATCGGTCTGACCAATATCCGCAGCGAGCATCTCGGTTCCTGCGAACAGGACGTCGATGCGCTCTGGAACGAGTCGCCTCTGAAATATGCGCCGAACTGCAACACCCCGACGCTTTTCATCCATTCCGACGAAGACTGGCGCTGCCCGCTGCCGGATGCGCTGGAGATGTTCAGCTGCCTCAAACGCGCAGGCTGCCCGGCACGTCTTTGCCTGTTCCATGGTGAGAACCACGAGCTCTCCCGCAGCGGCCGTCCGGATAACCGCATCACACGCTTACAGGAAATTCTGAACTGGTTCAAAGCGTATCTGCAATAAAGCCCCTCCTACTCGACCCGACAAAAAACGCATTTTGAACAGCCTGTTTTGAACGTATTTTTCGGCGTCACAAAAAGGCCGCCGCCCTGATCGGCAGCGGTGCGCAGCTCGAAATATGGAAAACCGCTGCCGGCAAGCCGGCAGCGGTTTTCTGCGCATCTCATTTGAGTTCAGCTGCGAAGGAAATGACAGTTCCCTGTACTCAGCCAGTTCCTCTCGCCGCTGGAAAACAAGCGCACGGACAAATACGGCGGCAGCGTCGAAAACAGAGCCCGCTTCCCCCTGATGGTACTCCAGCGTATCCGCGAGAAGGTCGGAAACGACACGATCATCGAGATCCGCTTCAGCGCGAACGAGATGGTCAAGGGCGGCATCACGCTCGAAGACGCGATCAAGACCGTCCAGATTTTGCAGGAGCCCATCGATATTGTCCAGTGCTCCGCCGGTAAGATCAACAACATTACCTCCGACGTGTACATGTTCCCCATGAACTACATGCAGCACGGCTGCAACGCCTACCTCGCGCGCGAGATGCGCAAGCACGTTGACGTGCTGGTCGAGACTGTCGGCGGCATCAACGAGCCCGAACAGGCGGACGGCTTCATTGCCGACGGCACGGCAGATCTCGTTGCTATGGCAAGATCGTTCATCGCCGACCCCAACTGGGGCGAAAAGGCGCGCCTCGGCCATCCGGAGGACATCCGTCCATGTATCCGCTGCCTGCGCTGCATGAACTACCACTATCCTCCCCACAACCGCGGCACGAGCGAATGTACCGTGAACCCCAGACGCACCATGCCCATTCCCCTGTCCGAGTCCGAAATGACGCGCGTCCCGTTCCAGCCGAAGAAGGTCGCCGTCGTCGGCGGCGGCCCCGCGGGTATGCAGGCAGCCTATGAGCTGGCGCGCAAGGGTCACAATGTAACGCTCTATGAAAAGAGTGATGTTCTCGGCGGCCGTCTTTCTTTTGCCGATCACGTCTCGTTCAAGCAGGATATCCGCCGCTACCGGCAGTATCTTGAGACGCAGATGGAGAAGTTCGACAACATTACCGTCAAGCTCAGCTCCGCCGTTACCCCGCAGGAGCTTGCGGCGCTGGACTATGACGCGGTCGTCGTTGCCGCGGGCGCTGCACCCTTCATCCCGCCCATTTCCGGCGCGGACAGGAAAAACGTCTTCCATGCCTGCGATGTCTTCGGCCATGAGGACAAGCTCGGCGAGAAGGTCATCGTCGTCGGCGGCGGCTTCGTCGGCTGCGAGATGGCAGTGCATTTACAGGGCAAGGGCAAGCACGTCGACGTCGTTGAGGTGCGGGACGAACTGATGGCCGACAGCAAGGATCTTCCGAAGGAGCGCTTCTTGACGCTGTTCTACATGGAGCACGAATACACCGGCGAAAACGTCATTCTCTCCGAGGCGAAGACGACCGACCGCGTGCGCTCGTTCCTGAACACGCAGTGCGTGGAGATCACCGACAAGGGCGTCGTCGTCAGCAAGGACGGCGAAAAGCAGCTGCTGGAGGCCGACTCCGTTATCATGGCAACCGGCTTCCGCCCGGACAAGACGCTCAAGGAGCAGTTTGAGGGCTGCGCGCCCACGGTTCTGTTCATCGGCGACTGCGACCATGTCGGCAGCCTCTGGAACACCTCGCGCGGCGGCTACGCTGCGGCGCTCAAGATCTGACCCTTTCATACGCCTGCCGCCACCTGCACCGATGCTTTTGCAGGGCGCTTCGATGCCGGGCGCGGCTGTGCGATCGCACGCAAACCGGTGGGTTCCCTCCCGGTTCAGCGATCCTCTGAACGCAAACCGCCTCGAGGGCGAGACATACTCGGGGCGGTTTGTTCTGCGCAAATGCTCTGAAATACGGGAGTTGAATCATATGGCAAATCTGATCGTAAACGGCCGGCATGTCTGCGCCGAAGAAACTACAAGTCTGCTGCGCTTTCTGCGCGACAGCCTGCATCTGACCTCCGTCAAGGACGGATGCAGCGAGGGCGCCTGCGGCTCGTGTCACGTGCTGGTAGACGGGAAGGCCGTCCGCGCCTGCGGCTATCTGACAGACGATTTGGACGGGCACGAGGTGTTGACCGTCGAAGGCCTGTCAGACTTTGAAAAGGACGTCTATACCTACGCCTTCGGTGCGGCGGGCGCCGTCCAGTGCGGGTTCTGCACCCCCGGCATGATCATCAGCGCGAAGGCGCTTCTGGACGTCAACAAAAATCCCACGCGCGAACAGGCGGCCTATGCCATCCGCAACAATGTCTGCCGCTGCACGGGCTATGTGAAGATCATCGACGGCATTTTGCTGGCGGCAAAGGCCTTCCGCGAGGGCCGTATTCCGGATACCGATGCGGAGGTCTGCGAGATCGGAAAGCCGATTGCGCGGCTGGATGTGCCGGAAAAGGTACAGGGGACGGGAAAATACTGCGACGACGTGTATCTGGACGGCATGTGCTACGCAAGTCCGGTGCGAAGCCAATACGCGCGGGCGCGCGTGCTTTCCATCGACGCATCAAAGGCGCTGGCACTTGACGGCGTGGTCGGCGTTCTGACGGCGAAGGACATTCCGGGGCAGGTGCTGGTCGGCCATCTCAAGAAGGATCAGCCGACGCTCATCGCCGTCGGAGAACTGACGCATTATCTCGGAGACAGCATTGCGCTCGTCTGCGCGCGCGATGAAAAAACGCTCGAGCAGGCGAAAAAGCTCATCCGGGTGGAATACGAGGTGCTCCCCGCCGTCCATAACCCGGAGGAGGCTGCGGCAGAGGGCGCGCCGCTGGTATTTGAAGACAGCGATACGAATCTTCTTGCCCACAAGTATTTTTCCCGCGGCAACGCCGAAGAAGGCATCCGGAACGCGAAATACGTCCTGCACCGGAGGTTCTCCACACCCTGGACGGAGCACGCGTTTTTAGAGCCGGAGTGCGCCGTCGCGTGGCCGACGGACGATGGCGGTGTCATGCTCCTTTCGTCCGATCAGAGCGCGCATACGACCCTTCGCGAGTGCGCGCTGATGCTGGGGCTCCCGCCGGAAAAGTGCCGGGTACAGAACATGCTGGTCGGCGGCGGCTTCGGCGGCAAGGAGGACATGTCCGTACAACACCACGCGTGTCTGGCCGCATACGTTTTGCAGGTGCCGGTCAAGATCAAGCTCACGCGGCAGGAGTCCATCCTTGTTCACCCCAAACGGCACAGCATGAAGATGGATTTCATCATGGGCTGCGACGAAAACGGATACATTCAGGGCGTCAAGGCAAAGGTCGTCTCCGATACCGGCGCGTTTGCCTCGCTCGGAGGGCCTGTTCTGGAGCGCGCGTGTACGCATGCCGCCGGCCCCTACGCCTATGAGAATTTTGAGATCGAAGGCTGGGCGTATTACACCAACAATCCCCCGGCGGGCGCCTTCCGCGGCTTCGGCGTGACGCAGACCTGCTTCTGCACGGAGACGCTTCTGAACGAAATGGCAGACCTGGTCGGTATTTCGCCGTGGGATATCCGCCTGCGCAACGCCATCCGTCCCGGCGCGGTTCTGCCGAACGGACAGATCGCGGGGTCGGAGACGGGACTTGTCGAAACGCTGGAAGCCGTGAAGCCCTATTATGACGCGGCCATTGCCGCCGGAGCGCCGGTCGGGCTTGCCTGCGCGATGAAAAATGCGGGCGTCGGCATCGGCATTCCCGACTGGGGCAGATGCCGCCTGATCGTCGAGCCGGACGCGAAGGTTCATATTTACGCGGGCGCGTCGTGCATCGGGCAGGGCATCGGCACGGTGCTGCTGCAAATCATCGGAAGCTTCACGGGGCTCCGGCGCGGCGACATCGTCTACGAGCGCAATAACACCTGGATCGCGCCGGACAGCGGCGACACCTCCGGCTCCCGGCAGACGATGGTCACGGGAGAAGCCTGCCGCCGGGCATCCCTGGCGCTTCATGAGGCCTTGCAGGGAAAAGCGCTGAAGGATCTGATCGGACAGGAGTTTTACGGCGAGTATCTGGCGAAGACCGACCCGATGGGCGCCGACATTCCGCATCCCAAATCGCACATCGCCTACGGCTACGGCACGCAGCTTTGCATTCTGGACAAACGCACCGGGCGCATTCAGGAAATCGTGGCGGCGCACGATGTGGGGAAAGCCATCAATCCCCTCAGCTGCGAGGGACAGATCGAAGGCGGCGTTGTCATGAGCATGGGCTATGCGCTGCGCGAGCAGTACCCGATCGACGAAAATTGCAGGCCGATCGATCAATACGGAAAGCTTGGGCTTTTCCGGGCGCATGAGGTTCCGGAAATCGAAGCGATCGTCATCGACAAGCCGGGGCTTAGCGTTGCCTGCGGCGCGATCGGCATCGGCGAAATTACATCCATTCCGACGGCACCTGCAATTGCCGAGGCATACTAC
>CAKUNY010000033.1 GCA_934668605.1 uncultured Oscillospiraceae bacterium
GGCGGCAGCCCGTAGTGAGATTCAGGTTCTAGTGTCCACTCCGGACGTGCGGGTTCAAGTCCCGCCTCGCGCACCAACTCCTCAGATTCTTCGGAATTTGAGGAGTTTTTCTATACTTGAACTTCGCTTTTTCCGATTCTGAAAAACGTGCTGCTTGGGTTTAACCGATTGACAACAATCGGAAAAGCCGTATAATGAAAGCATGAGGTGATGCAGAATGCTGGACGAAAAAGCCATCGATTCCAAATTGGAAAAGCTGAAAGAAGAAATATTGCAGGAGTCTGCGCATAACATGCGCGTGATTCTGGAAAGCTCCGTGGATAAGAAACTGAATCTGATTCTTGAGGCAGTGCAGACGCAGAAGGAAGCACAGGTTCCAAAAGAACAGTTTGACGAGCTGGAAGAAGAGGTTGCCTTCCTGCGTTCGATCATCCGCCAGCACAGCCGGGAAATCGAAGCGCTGAAACACGCGTAAAAGAGGGGATACGCATGAAGGTAGAACTGGCCTACGGCGTGGAGCAGGATCGGCTGCGCGCGCTGCTGCCGGAGGGCTTTTCCTCGCTCCGGCCGGTGCTGCGCATCAACGCAGAGATTCTGGGCGAGCGCGAGGGCTATGTAGAATTTAACACGGCGGTCGAAAAGGACGGCAAGCGCGGCTGGCTGAATATCGGAAGCTGGACGGGCGTTCCGTTCGCGCGCGAAGGGAAAACCGTGACATTCCGGACGGGTTTTCTGGAAATTTCGTTCACCGGCGTCGGTATCGAGGGCTCTTGCCCGGCGGAAAAGGACAACGCGGGCTGTTTTTTCCTGGGAGATGCCGAGACGCTGCGCCTTCCGGAGAACATATCTTCCAACAAGGAATTTTGCGACTGCGCGTTTTCCTGGCATTTTGCGGATGGAAACGCGCACGGCGTAAGCATCGGCAAGACGCTTCCGGCCATCGCCTCTGAACCCAAAACCGTCTATCCGAAAAAACCGTTCACGCCGCAGAGCGCAGCAGAAATTCCGTGCGAGCAGGTGCTCGGAAGCTACGTTGTGCGCTTTGATCGCGCGGATTGAGCACCCGGAGATGATGCAGACCGAAAAATAGCTGGCAGTCCGGGGCACTTGCAGGACGCAGGCATAAAAATAACACCAGAGCCGCCGGCATCTTCTCCGGCGGCTCTGGTGTATCTATGCAGCAATTTTTAGAGAATAAGCTGTAATGCGAGGACGGTTCCGCAGCAAAGAAGCGAAACCGGCAGAAGCCCCAGCCCCAGCCATGCGCTCACAATGCCGACCAGCATCGCGCATCCGCCCGCGACGGGGGAATCGGTGGCCTCTAAAATGGCGGGGAAGGTCATGACGGCGAGCGTCACATAGGGGACGTAATATAAAAATGAGCGCAGGAACGTGCTTTTGATGGGCTTTCGGATGAGCGTCAGCGGAAGCACGCGGATGGCATAGGTCGTAAGCGCCATGACGGCGATGTAGAGATACGTGTTCATGCCGCGTGCGCCTCCTTGCCAGAAGCCTTTTCGGTATCAACATCCGGGTTTTCACGCGGGAACAAGATGGCTGCGGCGGCGGAGATGAAAACCGTCAGAAGCAGAATGCGCATGCCGCTGCTCATCATCGGAAGAAGCCTGGCCGCAAGCGCGCTCAGCACAAAGCTTACGCCGATGCACCCGAGCACAACGCGGTTTTTCTTGCCCTCCGGCATGATGATGGCAAGAAACATGCCGTAGAGCATGACCGAAAAGCCGTTCATCGCCCAGCCGGGAAGAACGCTTCCCGCGAGCGCGCCGAAGAGCGTGCCGAGGCTCCAGCCGGGAAGGGCTGCGCACATGGCTCCGATAAAATACCAGACGTTGAGGAATCCCTCCTGCGCGATCGCGATGCCGAACAGTTCATCCGTCACATCGAAGCCGATGAGCATCCGAACGCCGAGCGGCGTAGAAGCGGAGAGCTTCTGGCTCAGCGCGCAGCTCATAAGAAGGTACCGGGCGTTGATGATGAGCGTCATAAGAACCATCATCCACACGCCGGAGTTTTCCGTGATGACCGTAATGCCGCCGTATTCTCCGGCGGAGGCGTTATTGAGAAGGCTCATGAGAAAGCCCTGAAAGGCCGCAATTCCGGCTGCGTGACAGGAAATACCGATGCCAAAGCTGACGGCGAGATAGCCGAGCGCGATGGGAAGGCCGTCTCGCAGACCCTCCAGAAACTTTTTCCGATTCATATTTTATCCCTCTATTTCCAATTGCGCGTTTATTATAGCGCGCCTCTTGACATTAGAAAAGCGAATGTTTATGATGAAATCATAAGGAAAAGAGATGATGGATATGATGTCAAAATACCGGGTGTTCTGTACGGTCGTGGAGCTCGGAAGCTTCACGGCGGCAGCGGAGCGCCTCAATTATTCGCAGAGCGCCGTGAGTCAGACGATCAAAACGCTCGAGCAGGAGCTCGGCACGACGCTTCTCAGCCGCCAGACGCACCGCTTGCAGCTGACGCGGGACGGGGAAAGCTTCCTTCCGTTTTTGCAGGAGATCGCCGCGGCGGAGGAACGGCTCGAGCGCAGAAAAGCGGAAATTTCCCAGCTGCAAACAAGCGAAATTCGCCTCGGAACGTTTACGAGCATCAGCCGAACCTACCTTCCGCCGCGCATTCAGGCGTTTTCCGCGCGCTATCCCGGCGTGCGCTTTACCATGCGGCAGGGAGAATATGATGAAATTGCGCAGTGGCTCTCGGACGGGCGGATCGACCTCGGATTTACGAACATGGACGCGTACCCGCCGAAGGAGGGTCGGCTTTTGTTCGAAGACCGGATGATCGCCGTCCTGCCGAAGGAGCACCCGCTGGCAAAGAAATCGGAGATCAGTCTGAAAGATCTGGCGCACGAACCGTTTCTGATGCTGGACGAAGGAAAATTCAGCGTCGTGCGGCGCGCGTTCCAGAAGGAAGGACTCGAACCGGACGTTCGGTATTTTGTGTATGACGACTACACAATTTTATCTATGGTGCAGCTGGGGCTCGGGAACTCGCTGTTATATGAGCGCGTAGCGCGCGGGTTTGAGCATCAGGCGGCGCTTGTGCCGCTCAGAAACGCGCCCAAGCGCCCGGTTGCGCTGGCCTGGAAGAGCTGGGAGACGCTCAGCTGCGCGGCGCGGAGCTTTGCGGGCTTTCTCCTGGAGGAAAAGCCGGCAAATTGAAAGCCCGGCCTCTTGCGGCGCAGACAGGAATTGACTTCCGGCATTCTGCGGGCTATAATCCAGGTAGAAAACGCTGCGGAAGGAGCATGCATATGGCAGCAAGGATCGAGAAACAAAGCTTTGGAAAAACGGCGCGAGGCGAAAGCGTCACGCTCTTTGAAATCAGAACGCCTGAGCTGACGGCGCGTGTATTGGACTACGGCGCGACGGTGCAGGCGCTGCTGGCAGCGGACAAGGACGGAAAGCCGGTCGACGTCGTCCTCGGACACGACACGATCGAGGGCTACGAGACGCATGACGGCTACCTCGGCGCGTGCGTCGGAAGAGTCGCGAACCGGATTGGCGGCGCGGAATTTACCTTAAACGGCAAAACGTACCCGCTTGCCAAAAACGACGGACAGAACCATCTGCATGGCGGTCTGCGCGGGTTTGACAAATACATCTGGGATGCGGAGATATTGGAAGACGGCGTGAAATTCTCGCGCGTCTCGAAGGATTCGGAGGAAGGCTATCCCGGAAACCTCACGGTCAGCGTCACCTACCGCGTCCAAAACGGCGCGCTGTCCATTACCTACGATGCAAAGAGCGATCAGGACACGCTCTGCAACCTCACGAACCACAGCTATTTCAATCTGAACGGCGGCGGCTCGGCGCTCTCTCATGTGCTGCAAATCAATGCCGACCGGGTTTTGGAGAACAGCGCGGAGTGTATGCCGACCGGGAAAATCCTTCCCGTGGACGGCACGCCCTTTGATTTCCGCGCCGGAAAGCCCGTTGGGCAGGATATCGGCGCAACGAATCAGCAGCTTCAGAACTGCGGCGGGTATGATCACAATTTCTGCCTGCCGGATACGGGGGCGCTTACTGAGGCGGCGGTTCTTTCAAGCCCGGAGAGCGGCATTACGATGAAGACCCTTACCACCATGCCCGGCATGCAGCTCTACACGGCGAATTTCTTAGGCCCCTGGGCGGGCAAGGGCGGCGCGGTGTATGATAAGCGCGGCGCGGTGTGTTTGGAGACGCAGTTCTACCCGAACGCGATGCGCTGCGAGGGCTTCCGCAAGCCCATCTTAAAGGCAGGAGAAACGTACCATCAGGTGACGGTTTACGAATTCTCCAACAAATAAGACACAAAAAATCGGAGGCCAACCAAAGGGCTTCCGATTTTTGCATTTTAAATTCTTGCAAGCACCGTTTGCTTATCCGGAATGCTCGGAATGCCGCCGGAGCGCTCGGTGGAGAGGCTCGCGGCCATGAGCGCGTAGGTTCCGATGTAGGAAAGGTCTTCCTGCGTCAGCGCGTCCGGGTTTTTGTTCAAATCCAGAAGCCGCGCCAGCGCGCTGCCGCCGAAAATGTCGCCCGCGCCGGTCGTGTCCACGGGGTGTACCTTGGGAGCCGGCGCGCGGAACGAGGCGTCTTTCGTCTTTAAAAGGCAGCCGTCTGCCCCGAGCGTCACCATTGCGAGCTTTACGCCGCAGTCTTGCAGCAGCCTTTCCGCGCCCTCTTCCGGAGTACATCCCCAGAGAAACGAGACCTCGTTGTCGCTGATTTTGACGACGTCCGCATGCTGAAGGCTCCAGAGCATCTGCTCCTTCGCATCCTCCAAGGAATGCCAGAGCGGCTGCCGCAGATTGGGGTCGCAGGAGATGAGAATCCCTCGTTCTTTGGCGTAGGCGACGGCCTTTTGGGTCGCCGTGCGGGCAGGCTCGCCGGTGAGGCTGAGGGTTCCGAAGTGGAACACGCGCGCCTCGTCCATGAGGCGTTGGTCGACCTCCTCCCAGCGAAGCTGCGTGTCCGCGCCGGGCTTTCGCGCGAAGGAAAACGAACGGTCGCCCGCGTCGTCAAACGTCACAAACGCAAGCGTCGTAAAATATTTCGGGTCGACGATGATGCCGCGTGTGTCGATCCCGGCTTTTTGCAGCGTTCCGAGGAGCAGATGGCCGAATGTATCGTCTCCGACCTTGCCTAAAAATGCGGTCTTTTTGCCGTAAGCATTCAGCGCCGCAAGGAAATTTCCGGGCGCGCCGCCGGGATTGGCCGCCATCGTGGGGTAGCCGTCTGCGTCCTTGGATTTTGCGGCAAAGTCGATGAGAAGCTCGCCGAGCGCGACAACATCAAGCATGTTTTTCGTTCCTTTCCGTTATTTCGCTGCCGGGTACTCGCTGCACAAAAGCCGGTACGGCGGCTCGTCCTCTTCGATCTCCGGGAAGCGCCCCATCGGCGGATTGAAGCGGTTATCCGTATTGTCGTCATTGCACTGACTCACCTCGCCGAGCAGCACGTCTCCTGTCCCGGGCTCGACGGTGAAGTCATGATACAGCCCCTGATAGATATAGATGCTCTCGCCCGGGGTGAGGCGGATCTGCGTCCCGGCGGGGACGGTATACGTTTTTCCATCGGTGTGGACGATCACGTCCCGTTCATAGTCGATGGATTCGTCTTCCTTGGAATGGTAGACGCGGATGAGCACGTTTCCGCCGCCGCGGTTGATGATATCCTCGGTCTTGAACCAGTGAAAATGGTTGGGCGCGTACTGGCCTTCCTTTAAAAACAGCAGCTTTTCCGCGTAGACCTTGGGGTATTTATCCGGCAGCGCCCGATTGCCGTTTCGGATGGTGATGAGCGAAAAGCCGAGCTCGCTGAATTTCCCGAGGCCGTAGTCCGTAATGTCCCAGCCGAGCATGCACTCGCGCACCTCGTCGTATTCGTGCCCCTTTGTTTTCCACTCGTCGGGCGTAAACTGGCAGAACGGCGGCAGATAGCAGCGGTATTTTGCGCACATGGCCTCCATCTCGCGCAGCGCCCTGTTGATTTCCGAACGCTTCATAGGTACCTCCTACAGGCTGAAATCCTGCTGGTCAAATTTCTCGAATTCCTTTGGCTTTGCACGCCCGGGCACGCGCTTGAGCGCGTCATATCGGAACCTGCGGCAATGATGCTCGCAGGGGACAACACCATAGTACTGGCAGATCATGGTTTCGTCGTCGACGCGCCCGGCAAACTGGCAGTGCGCGCAGTATCGATCCATATTTTTTCGGAACAGCAATCTCCTCGCCGCCTTTCTGAGCGTTTTGCGGGAATATTATACACGATTCCCGCGCAAATTGCTACCCGCCATTTTCCGGAAGCTGAGACAAAGCGCAGCGCAAAGGGCAAGTTCACCGGCGGCAAGCGGCAGGGTAGAAGCTCCAAGCGAAAACGCCTGCGCGGCTTCCAATTGCGTTCGCAGCAGCGCAAAAACGGGAATGCTCAAAATACCCGCCAGCAGCGCGTGCAGAAGCTTCGGAAAAAAGACCGGAAGATCGCCCAGGCCTGCGGAGGACAGCACCGCTTTCGTCTGCGCGTGGACGCTCAGGCCGCCGAAGGCCAGAAAAAAGGACGCCAGCGCGAATTTTGCGCCCACCGGCATGGAAGCCTCCGCCAGCGCAGAAGCTCCGCCGGAGAGCTCTAAAAGCCCCGACACGATCACAAGTGCCCAATCCGGGAGAACCGGCCGGAGCGCCGCTTGCGCCATTGCGGCCAGAACGCCGAAGACGACCACGAACATGCACACCTCCAGCGCCGTCTGCCCGGATTTTTTGACGCTCTCGGTCAGCGCGGCAGAAAAGGAAACAGGCGGGGAATTTTCCATATACCGGGCAGAATTCTTATGCGCGTTCCCTTTTTGGAGGGAGAAAATGCCGAGCAAAAGAGAAGAGGCCGCATGCACAAGATATAAAAGAAGACCCGCAAGTCCGCTTCCGAAAACCGTGTGCCCCACGACGCCGAAGATAAACGCCGGGCCGCAGTTGTTGCAGAAAAGAAGCAGCCTCTTTGCCGTCTGCTTATCGATGCTCCCGCTTCCATACAGCGCGCCCACGCTCTGCGCGCCGGACGGATACCCGCCTGTTAGCCCCACAAAAAGCGCCGCCGCGCCGGAGCCCGGCACGCCGAAGACCGGCTCCATCACACGCGAAAGCGCTTTCTCCACAGGCTTTTCAAGCCTCAGCGCGCAGAATACATTCGAGCACACGAAAAACGGAAACAAAGACGGCACGATCACCCGCGCGCAGAGCCCGAGCGCCGACACGGAAGCTGCGCTTGCCGATGCTGCGTCCGCAATCAGCCAGACATAGCACAGGGCGATTCCCAGTCCCGTCAAAAAACGCGCACCGGTTTCGCGCCACGTTTTCTTCATCCTAACCACCTCCGGGACAATCTATGATTCCGGGTCATGCTTTCAGTACTCAAGCATAGGCTTGAAGGGAAGAGAGGTGGACGGGTATGAAACCAGCAAGACAGTTTTTAGTCAAGGCGGCAAAGCTGTTTGACCTTCCGGCGGATATCGCGGCGAATCTGCCGCACATTGAGCTGCGGGGCTTTGAGGAGTGCAGTCTGGATTGCCACCGGGCAATCGTTGCCTACGAGCCGGAGAAAATCATTGTGGCCGTGAACACCGGCGAGGTGACGATCGAGGGCGCGAACCTCGAGCTGCGGCACATGCACCGCGACCGGCTGACCGTAACCGGGAGAATTGAAGCGCTGACATTCACAGGAGGCGGGCGGCCATGTGGCGGCTGATCTGGTTTTTGCAGGGGTATGTGCGATCAAGGCTGCGCGGGGCAAGCCCCGAGTGGGCGCTCGAGCGGCTGTCTGATGCGCGTGTGGCGTTTTTGCGGGTGCGCAGGATCGATGATTTCACGATCGAGCTGCTGCTTCTTAAAAAGGATGTTGCAAAGGCGGAGGCCGCGGCACGGAAGGCCATGTGCGAGCTGGAGGTAAAGCGGGAATTTGGCTTCGGGAAGACATTCGGCGGGCTCTGGAAACGGCGGCTTTTTGCGCTGGGGCTGCTTCTTTGCGCGGCGGGCGCGATCGTGATCCCCAAGTTCGTGTTTTTCTATGACGTTGTGGGGAATGAAACCGTCCCGGATGAGAAAATCCTGCGCGCGCTGCATTCTCTTGGCGTGGGCTTCGGAACGTATGGCCCCGATATCCAGCCGCAGGCGCTCAAGAATAAAATGCTGCTGCTCGTCCCGGAGCTTCAATGGTTCACGGTGCAGCAAAGCGGCATGCGGGCGCGTGTGGTCGTGCGGGAGCGGCCGGAGAAGCTGGCGGTTGAGGAGCGGCGCGCGCCCATGAACGTGGTGGCCGCAAAAGACGGCGTACTGACGTCGGTGTCAAGCTTGGAGGGAAACTGTCTCTGCGCGCCGGGGCAGGCCGTGACGCAGGGACAGGTGCTGATCTCCGCGTACACAGATCTCGAATTTACGACGAGGGTCAGCGCGGCGCTTGGCGAAATTTATGCCGAAACCTTGAGCCGCAAACAGGTTCTCTGTCCGGACACGGCGCTTTCCAAACGCATGACCGGAAAGACGGCGCGGCAGGTGTCGCTGTTGGTCGGAGAAAAACGATGGAATATTTTCGCAAACGGTGGAAATCTGACCGGCAAGTGTGATAAAATAACAAAAACCCATATGCTGACGCTTCCGGGCGGGTTTGAACTTCCGATCGGACTTGAAATTACAGAGCTTTCCGGCTATGATCTTGTGCAGAAGCCGATGCGGGAAGACCGCGCGCAGGCAATTCTGCTTGAGCAGCTCGAGCGCAGCGTGCGGCAGGACATGATTGCCGGGGAAATTTTAGACGAAGCGCTGGATATGACAAAGAAAACTGGCAGATATGAGCTTCACGCATCCGTCCGGTGCGAGGAGATGATCGCCCGGCAGGTCAGCGCCAGCATTTTAAAGGAAGAGACGATACCATGACAGAACGAACCATCAACGCCGAGCGCGTCGAGCAGCTGATCGACGTGTTTGGCTCCTTTGACGAGAACGTCAAAAAAATCGAGCAGGCCTTCGGCGTGCACATCACGAACCGCAACACCGAGCTGAAAGTGACGGCGGAGGATGAAGAGGCCGTCGACGCGGGGGCAAGAGCCATTGAGGCGCTTTTGTCATTAGCGGCCAAGGGCGAGGAGATCGACGACCAGAAGGTGCGTTATCTCATCGATCTCGTGCGCGCGGGAAAGGAAGAGCAGGTCACGAAGATGGCCAAGGACGTTGTCTGCGTGACGGCGAAGGGACGGCCTGTAAAGGCCAAGACCATCGGCCAGCAGACCTATCTCAAGGCTATTTTCAAAAACACGATCACCATCGGCGTCGGCCCTGCCGGTACGGGCAAGACATATCTGGCCGTTGCGCAGGCGGTCGCCGCCTTCCGGGCAAAGGAAGTCAACCGCATCATCCTGACGCGTCCCGCCGTCGAAGCGGGCGAGCGCCTCGGCTTTCTTCCGGGCGATTTGCAGAACAAGGTCGACCCGTATCTGCGGCCTTTATACGACGCGCTTTTTGATATGCTGGGGCCGGAGACGTATAACAAATATCTCGAGCGCGGCAACATTGAGGTTGCGCCTCTTGCCTACATGCGCGGCCGGACACTGGACGACAGCTTCATCATTCTCGACGAGGCGCAGAACACCACGCGCGAGCAGATGAAAATGTTTTTAACGCGCCTCGGCTTCGGCTCGAAGATCGTCATTACCGGCGATATTACCCAGATCGACCTCCCGGGCGATAAAATCAGCGGCCTCAAGGAAGCTATCAAAATTTTAGACGGCGTGGAGGATATCGCGATCTGCCGCCTGACGGCCAGCGACGTCGTGCGGCACGCGCTCGTGCAGCGCATTGTTGCGGCGTATGACAAATTCGAAAAATCGCGCCTGCCGGAGAGCTCGAAGCCCTTCCAGACGCATAAGACATTCCGCCAGAATCAAAAGAGGGACAGAACATGAAGCATAACATTGTCATGACCTGCGAGGCAAAAACGCCGGATGCGCTGTTACTCAAGCGCCAGATCCGCAAGTGCATCCTTGCTGCGCTGGACGAAGAGGGCGTGGATACGCCGTGTGAAATTAACGTTCTTGTGACGGACGACGCCTCCATCCGCGCCATCAACAAGGCCTACCGGAACATCGACAAGGCGACGGACGTTCTGTCGTTCCCGATGTTCCAGCTTACCCCCGGCGTGCTTCCGGAGAGCTGGGAGGAATACAAAGACCCGGAGACAGGGCTTGTGCCGCTGGGGGATATGGCGATATCTTTAGAGCGCGCAAAGGAGCAGGCCAAGGAATTCGGCCACTCGACAAGGCGCGAGGTCGGCTACCTCACCATTCATTCCATTTTGCATCTGCTGGGCTACGACCATGTAGACGAGGGCGCAATGAAGCGCCAGATGCGCGCGCGCGAAGAGAAGATTTTAGCCGAGATCGAGCTGCCGCGAAAGTAAGGAGAGTTACCAATGAAAACAAAATCCGCCATGATCACGATTGCCGGCCGGCCGAATGTCGGCAAGTCGACGCTTACAAACGCTCTGGTCGGCGAGAAAATCGCAATCGTATCGAATAAGCCGCAGACAACGAGAAACCGCATCTGCGCCGTTGTGAACCGCGAAAACACCCAGCTCGTCTTCATTGACACCCCGGGCTTTCACCGCCCGCGCACAAAGCTCGGAGACTACATGGTAAACGTCGTCAAGGAGTCCGTCGCCGATGTGGACGCGGTGATTCTGCTCGTGGAGCCGATTGCGAACGTCGGAGAGCAGGAACACGCGCTCATCGAGCAAATCAAGGCCTCCGGCGCGCCCGCGATGCTGGTCATCAATAAGATCGACACCGTAGAAAAGGAAGCGCTGCTGCCGGTTATCGCGGCCTATCAGCAGGAGTTCAATTTCGACGAGGTCATCCCCATCAGCGCCAAGTGGCGCGACGGCGTGGCGACGCTGCTTACTGCCTGCGAAAAATACGCCCAGCCGGGTCCCATGCTCTTCCCGGAGGACATGGTGACTGATATGCCGGAAAAACAGGTGATGGCGGAAATCATCCGCGAGAAGCTTCTGTGGAATCTGGAAAAGGAAATTCCGCACGGTACGGCGGTCGAGATCACGAAATTCTCCGAGCGCGACGACGGGATTATCGACATCGACGCGACGATCTACTGCGAGAAGGCCAGCCACAAGGGGATCATCATCGGCAAACAGGGCGCGATGCTCAAGAAAATCAGCTCGCAGGCGCGCGCCGACTGTGAGCGCTTCATGGGCACAAAGGTCTACTTGCAGACATGGGTGCGCGTGAAGGAAAACTGGCGCGACAGCCAGTACCTGATTTCGAACTTCGGCTACGACGCGAGACAGTAATACGGTTCAGCGGCCTTCTCTGCATGGGGGAGGCCGCTTTTGCTGCGATTCAAATGTTGACAAGTAAACATTATCGTGCTATACTGACCGAACCTTCAGAGGAAAGGAGCAACTTCATGCAGGAAGAACGCTTTGAGGTTTTCTTTCAGAATATTTCCGGGCTCTATCGTGCAGTGCAGCGGCTGCGCGCGCAGTTTGCGGACGCAGCGGGCGTGAGCTCGGTGCATTTGTTCTGGCTGTATCTGCTGCGCGAGTACCCGGACGGACTGTCAGCGTCCCGGCTCGCAGAGCTATCCAATATCGACCGCTCGCTCGTCTCCCGGCAATTAAAGCCGATTTTGGAGCGCGGGCTTGTTATGACGGACGGGGAGACAGGGAAGCGGCGCTACGGCTGGAAAATCCGCCTGACCGGCTCCGGGCGCGCGCTGGCGGAGAAAATCGCACAAGAGGCGCTTACCATTCAGAACCAAGCCGGGCGCGGGATTCTGCCCGAGGAGCTGGCGGCCTTTTACCGCGTGCTCGGCGCGCTCAATCAGAATTTCAGCAGCATTTCCATCACAGGAGGAACCTATGAAGAACGTACAGATCATTCTTGACTCGGCGTGCGACATGCAGAAGCCGGAGGCGGACGCGCTCGGCGTGACGCTTCTGCCGCTGCGCACAAATTTTGACGGCGAGGTCTTTTTAGATGGCGTGAACCTGACGCACGACGAATTTTTTAAAAAGCTTGCGCAAGCAAAAACGCTCCCAACCACCAGCCAGATCCCGCCCTTCGATTACGAAGACGCTTACCGGAGGCTTCACGCGGAAGGTGGAGAGATCCTCGTCATTACGCTCTCCGCGAAGCTCTCCGGCACCTACCAGAGCGCCGTCATTGCCGCGCAGGAGGCGGGGATCGACGTCACGATCGTCGACAGCGAAAACGTCACGGCGGGCGAGCGCGTGCTCGCTGACCTCGCCATTCGCCTGCGGGACGAGGGCTTCGGCGCGAAGGAAATCGCGGCCAGACTCGAAGAAGCCAAAAAGCGCATTTGCATCATCGGCCGGGTCGATACGCTGGAGTATCTGTACCGCGGCGGCAGGCTCTCGAAAACGAGCGCGATCGCGGGGACGTTGCTCAACATCAAGCCGGTTCTGACCGTCCGGGATGGGCAGCTTGCTGTGCTCGGGAAGGCCAGAGGCGCAAAGCAGAGCAACAATTTCCTGAACGAGGAGATATCCAAACGCGGCGGCATTGATTTTTCGCAGCCCTTGATGCTCGGCTACTCCGGAACGGATGATGCGGCGCTTCAGGAATATATCGCAGCCAGCCGGGGGATCTGGGAAGGAAAGCTGGATGCGCTTCCGATTACCTCCATCGGCAGCACCATCGGCACGCACGTCGGCCCCGGCGCGATCGTCGTCGCCTTTTTCGCGAACAAACAATAACTGCAATTTCTTTCCGTTTCTATTGCCGCCCCGGCAAAACAATGGTATAATGCAGGAAAGCTCCGGGCAGGAACTGCCAGCATAGCTGTCTGCACGCGGGCACATCCTATCGGTAAAACGTTAGGAGGTGGGCGTACGATGCAGGAACAGGCACTTTGGGAGCTTTTTCAGGACACGGGCGCGCCGGAGGCGTATCTGCTCTATAAAAGAGCGTTGCAGAATGGCGCGGCCGGCACGGAGGCGAAGAACACAGCATGTATCTGAAAACGCAGGGGCTCGTGCTCCGGGTGACGGAATACCGGGACTCGGACGCGATTTTGTCGGTTCTGACGCGCGAGCAGGGGCTTATGACCTTCAAGGCGCGCGGTGTGCGCTCGCGGCGCAGCCAGATCAAATCCGCCTGCCAGCTGCTGGCGTTTTCGGAATTTACGGTGCTCGAGCGGCAGGGCTATTATACGGTGTCTGAGGCCGTGTGCCTTGAGATGTTCCAGCCGATGCGAAACGACATTGAGCTTCTGAGTCTTTGCAGCTATTTTGCGCAGGCGGCGGAGCTTTTGTCGCAGCAGGACGTGAACGACGGCGAGGTGCTGTCTTTGACGCTGAATGCGATATATGCCTTATGTAAACTGAAACGCCCGCAGCCGCTCGTCAAAGCCGCGTTTGAACTCCGCATGATGGTCATCGCGGGCTTCCAGCCAATGGTAGACGGCTGCTGCGTGTGCGGAAACGACGCGCCGGACCGGTTCGACGTTGCAGGCGGTATGGCGGTCTGCGCAAAATGCAGCGCGCCGGGGAGCCTCCGGCTTCCGATCAGCCCCGCGTGTCTGGCTGCGATGCAGCACATCGTGAGCTGCGAGAGCAAGCGCGTCTTTTCGTTTAACCTCCTGCCGGAGCCCCTTAAAGAGCTTTCGGACGTTTCCGAAACATATTTTCTCACGCAGCTCGAGCGAGGGTTTTACACGCTGGACTTTTATAAATCGCTGCGGCTGACCGGGAAAGATTTGCAGCCGGCCGCGCAATAGATATGGGAAGAAAACATATGAATGAACTATACGAAAAATCCTTACACAAATTAGAACTCGACAAGGTGCTCACGCTCCTTGCCGATCAAGCCTGCTCGCGTGCGGGAAAAGAGCAGTGCCTAAAAATTGAGCCTTTAAACGATGCGGACGAAATCCGGCTTCTTCAGAAGCAGACGAGCGCGGCCTGCCGGATGATCACCCTCAAGGGCTCTCCGGGCTTGGCCGGCGTCAGCGATGTGGGCGCGAGCGTCGACCGGGCGGTTCGGGGCGGAGCTTTAAGTCCCGAGGAGCTTTTGCGCGTGGCGGGCGTTCTCAAGTGCGCGCGGCAGGCAAAGGCTTACGCGGACGGCGACGGCATGGAAAATGACCTCAATATCTTCTTTGCCCAGATCACGCCGAACAAATACTTAGAGGAGCGGATTTTCAATTCCATCGTCTCCAAGGACGAAATTGCCGACGCGGCGAGCCCGGAGCTTGCCTCCATCCGCCGCAAGATCCGCCGCCAGAGCGTGGCCATCCGGGAAGGGCTTCAAAAAATCATCACGTCTCCGACGTACGCAAAATTTTTGCAGGAGCCGATCGTGACCATCCGCTCCGACCGGTTCGTCGTTCCCGTGAAGGCCGAGTGCAAGGGCTCGATTCCGGGTCTTGTGCACGATGTGTCGTCGTCCGGCAGCACGTTTTTTATTGAGCCCATGCAGGCCGTGAACGGCAACAACGCGTTGCGCGAGCTCTTTGTCGAAGAGCGCAAGGAGATTGAGAGGATTCTCACCGAGCTCTCCGGCGAGGTCGCGGGGCACCGGGAGCACCTGGCCGTCAACTACACGGTTCTGACGCAGCTGGACTGCATTTTTGCCCGGGCGAAGCTTTCCTTTGCAATGCACGCGGCGGAGCCCGAAATCCGAACGGACGGGAAGCTGGAGCTGAAGCGCGCGCGCCATCCGCTCATCACCGGAAAAACCGTCGTTCCGATCTCCGTCCGCCTCGGTTCCGATTTTGACACGCTGATCATCACAGGCCCCAACACCGGCGGCAAAACCGTCACGCTCAAAACGGTAGGCCTTCTTACCCTCATGGCCGAGTGCGGCCTTCACATCCCGGCGGATGACGGCAGCTTCGTTTCCGTCTTTGACCGGGTGCTTGCCGACATCGGCGACGAGCAGTCGATCGAGCAGTCGCTCTCGACGTTTTCCTCGCACATGAAAAACATCGTGGATATCTTAAAAATCTGCGACGATTCGACGCTCATTCTCTTTGACGAGCTCTGCGCGGGCACCGACCCGGCCGAGGGCGCGGCGCTGGCCATTTCTCTTATTGAGTTCTGCCGCAAGTGCGGCTCGAAAATCGCGGCCACGACGCACTACGCCGAGCTCAAGCTCTATGCCATGCGAACGAACGGCGTCATCAACGCGTCGTGCGAATTTAACGTCGAAACCCTCCAGCCGACCTACCGGCTTCTCATCGGCATTCCCGGCAAGTCCAACGCGTTCGCGATCTCGAAAAAGCTGGGTCTGGACGACGCGATCTTAGAGGACGCGCGCAGTATGGTCAGCCAGAACGACGTGAACTTCGAGGACGTTCTGTCTCAGCTCGAGCAGCAGCGCCAGCAGATGGAGCAGGCAAGGCTCGAGGCGGAGCAGCTGCGGTTAGAAACCGAGAAGCAGAAGCAGCAATCCGAGGAATATTACCAGCAGATTCAGAAGGAGAAGGAAAAGGCCGCCGCCCAGGCAAGAAAGGAAGCCCAGTTCATCATCGACGACGCGCGCCGCACGGCAAACGAGGTCTACGAGGAGCTAAAGCAGCTTCGCAAGCAGGCGCAGGGCGGCGCGTTCGTTCCGGGCTCGAACGAAAAGCAGGCGAATCTGCGCCACGCGCTCAATGAGGCGGAAAGTAAGCTTCAGGGAGCAAAGCCGCAGCAGGCGCAGAGCCGTCCCGCGCCGACGCGCGCGATTCGCGTGGGAGACACGGTAGAGCTCTTGAAGCTCGGCACAAAGGCGACGGTGCTGGCTCTCAACAAGGACGGCACATATCAGCTGCAAGCGGGCATTATGAAGGTGAATGCAAAGCCGGACGAGGTCTATTTACTCGAGAACGAGACGAAGACAAAGGCAAAGAAGATCATCGAGGGCAAGGTGCGCGAATTGAAATCCGCCGCCCAGCCGGAGCTCGATCTGCGCGGCATGGCCGCCGACGAGGCGATCATTCTGCTCGATAATTTCCTGGACAGCGCCTATATGGGAAATCTTCCGACTGCGCGCATCATCCACGGCAAGGGCACCGGCGTTCTGCGCGCGGCAGTCCATGACGAGCTTCGCCGCTGCAAATACGTCAAATCCTTCCGTTTGGGCGTCTACGGAGAAGGCGAGAGCGGCGTAACCATCGT